>DASXPV010000053.1:0-16272 GCA_036493355.1 Rhabdochlamydiaceae bacterium | reverse complement strand
TTGGAGAAAGTTGATGAACCAAATGCTCGATATCTATTCGGATTACTTAATCGCTCAAAATCAGTATGCAACGGCGGTAGGTCTTTCAGATCTATTAGAAGGCCGGATGAGTCACGATAAAATTACTAGATTTTTGAACGGTGGAGCAAATAGTTGCGAATTTATTCAATTCGGAGGATAGCCAAACAACTTGAAAAATGGGGATTGTTTTTGCAAAACAATTCCTACGGTTTCTAGGGCCCAACTACGGTTCCGACATTGTTGCTAAATTGAACAATATGTAAAGTCCCCGTCACATTTTCAAATCTGTATCCTATACCTGGTGGGGAATTGCGAGCTACGTTGCTATTAATAAAGACAGATAAAGGACCCGTTCCGAGAATTTTTTGACACTCTATGCCCGCGTTTACAACATTCATAATATTTTTTTCAAGGAAAGCATTAAGGGTTCCTGTGGAAGTTGTATTCCCCAAGACGATGCAATCTAGGTATCCTGTCGTGCCCAAAAGCGGGTTAAAAACATTTCCCGAAATAGTGCAGTTCGTCGTCCCATTGTCTCCTTGTAATATGCTTAATGCAAACTGAAATGCAGAGGAGGCATTTACTCCAGAAAATACATTGTTTAGTATTGCGATATTTCCATTTGAAGAAGAAAGCTGCATTCCATTTCCATGGAGTGTTGAATCCGCTGCTAGAATCGTATTATTTGCTATGACAAGATTGCCCAGATCCGACGCAAGGGTAGATATTCCGCTTCCTCCAAAGACGGAAGGTGCGTTTAAATCGATCACGTTGTCATGAATAGAGCAATTGGCTCCCTCAATAGTAACTACGCCTATAAAAGAAATAGTAGGAGAAGCTTGCAGATGTATTCCCGAAATTTCATTATTGCTCAAGGTCGTCACTGCAGGATTGCCTGCTGTGGTGTTTTGAATAAAAGGCATGCTCGAGGCAAAAGCTGGTATCATGACGTTGCCTTGCGTGGTCACTAGCAGTTGCTTATTCCCGGCTCCCCAGAGCTTTTGAAAATCAGCCAAGGAAATGCCGTCTTGCATGCCTGTGCTGGTTCCATCTCCCGGAAATACGTAAATAATATCGAAGGCAGAAGAAGCGTTTTGCGCGGCTACTAAAGTATTAAAGGGAGATTCAAAAGTGCCAGCTGAATGGCTAAGATTATTGACAAACCAAAAGAAATAGGGTTGGCCAGTTAAGGGATCGATGGCTACAGACCGCCTGTGTTTTCGATCGACGGGAATGATCTCAAATCGATCGACAGGCTGAAGAGTGCGGTGCGCCAGCGCGATTTGTTTTGGGCAGCTATTGCCGTTTTTACGTTGGATTTTTTGCCTTCGCCCCAAGGGAATGTTCACGCTGATCTGCCCTTGCCCGATCCATTTAAATACGCTATCGTATGAGGTATTGCCCTCGATCCTCACATAGTCAAAAACGTTTATCGCCGCGCGCACCTGGCCGCCCCAGGCTACTTTGCCTTCTCCTTCGAGATAATAGGGCCCTGTAGCAAAATAGAGGGGACAATTGGCAAAATTGACATGGGCGCCGGCTTCCGCATTGATGCCTTTCATCGCAAATTCGCGTTTTTGCGAAATGAAGGCGTAATGCCCTTCGAAATGAGAAAAGCTCGTGTTGAAAAAACCACTGCGCTTATTTCCGACAGGAAGATAGCCGTTGATCCTGAAATCCCACCCTCTTCCCAAGCATTCAAGGCCAACGGAAAATTGATTGTAATGCTGATGATTTGTTTTGCGATAATCGTAGTAAGCATTTATGCCCCAAACCTGAGAAGTCGTTAGCTTTCGTGCGCCAAGCCCTGTATTGAAAGCAGGCTGTCCGTTGTTGAATATATGTCCCCGCAAATCGAGGAAAGGAGTCCAGCTTCCCCAAGGCTCAAGCGGAGAGAGAAATGCTTCGAATGTCGTATATCCTTGATTGTATCCAATACCGTTTGCTTCAATATGACGCACGCCGATGCGATTGGAAGCGGCATTTACCCCGCAGATAGTAGATGGTTCAGGGGTCATTTTTTCTTCGGCGCTAAGAGGCTCAGAAAAGTTCTCATTTTCGGCTACTTCCTCGCAACAATCGGCGATTAAAGCACCTTCTGCTTCTGCGTCTTCAGAACCGTTCATTCCATCGTCGGCATTTACTAGCAGTGGAGAAACTAGTGATAAAGTCAGAACCGATGCAAAATGTCTATAGCTGAACATGTTTTTTTCCTGATATTGACCCTTACAATTACGGTGTGTGAAAAATTTTTTTTTCACAAGAACAATGAATCCCGCCAGCACGTTTTGTTTTGGGCTGAAGGGCAATTTTGATTCTACGGGATATACCTTAACTAATTCCGCGGGAGTTTTTAATGTGGAGTCGCCAAACGGCACTATAACAGGAGTCAAGAGCCAAAATTCGGGAGGCCCCTTTACCGTTAGCAAGGGTCTTACATTTGTTCCTTTGGGAAGCTGTTCCTGCAGCAACCCCTGCAATCTTTAAAAAAGTGTCTTTTTAAATTTAAAAATTGATTGTCAAAAAGTGAAAGCATAGACTCCTCGATTTCGGATGTTCACAAGGCAAGGAGTTTCCCTATGCATTTTATTAAAAAACACTTCGTGTCCCTTTTATGTGTGATAGGAGTGATGAGTCTCAATGCGGCAGCGCCCCCAACCAAGCAGCATGGCAAAGGGCATGTACCACATACGCCTGAACAGTTGAAAAAAATCGAACAGACCTGGCCTCGCATCGTAGATGTTAAACCTAATGCTGTTGGTTTAAAGCGCATACAGGAACATTTAAAGAACCAGGGACGCGAAAGTCAACATCTGCAAAGCGTAAGCCATGAGCAGGAATTCGTAAAAGTGGTTGGTGCCAATGAGCACTCAAAGCTCTCCGATGCCAATTCTGCATTGCCTGCTAGCGTCAATAATAGCACCTTGACTTCTTTCCCGCCGATTGGAGACCAGCAGCAAGAGGGCTCTTGCGTGGCTTGGGGTAGCACCTACTATCAAGCATCTCATGAACTTGGTCTTTTGAACGGCTATAATAATAAAAATGATTTCACACATGTCCTATCTCCTCGATGGACGTATAACTTGTTAAATGGCGGGCAGGACGGGGGATTGGTTCCCGATTACGCCTTTACACTGCTTTCGCAAAACGGCGCACCTAGCATCACTTCTTTCTCTTACGTCAATGGCGACGTGACGAGCTGGGATTTGCAGATACAGGACTGGGTAACGGCCATTAGCAATCGCTTAGCACCGCCGCAATATGTCGCGGGCATCGGCGGCGCCTCGCAGAATCTGCAGACCATCAAGCAGCTTTTAACCAATGGACACGTTTTGACATTTGCTACCTTTATCGATTCTTGGGTTTTCACGTCAGTTTTAAATGATCCACAAAATCCCAATAGTCCTTATGTGGGACAATACGCGTGTACCTACCTCGATGGAAGGGAAGGTGGCCATTTTATGACAATCGTCGGCTACGATGACAACATTTGGATCGACGTCAACGGCAACGGCCAGGTCGACTCGGGTGAAAGAGGAGCCTTCCTTGTTGCTAATTCCTGGGGAAACGATTGGGGAAATAGTGGATTTATTTGGATCTCGTACGATGCTTTCTTAAATACATCCGCAGTGCTAAATGGGCCCAGGGCCAACAGAGTGGCCGCGGCAACGGCAGAAAATAACTATGTCTTTTGCGCGACTCCAAAAGCATCGCATTATGCACCGAAATTAATTGGGATGTTCGCACTGAATCAAAATTTCCGCGATCAGATTTCCATACAAGGAGGCGTATCCGATACAACGCAAACGGCCCCTGCGCAGACATTTGATTGTTATGCGTTGATGAATCAAGGTGGGCCTTTGGAATTCGATGGAAGCACTCCCGGCTCTCCGGAAACAGCTACTTTTGCTGTGGACATGAGCGACCTAGTGAATCCCAGCGGCATCACACAGCGCTTTTATCTCGTCGCTGGAGATGATATGTCGGGAAGCCCCACAACGGTGGAATCCTTTGCTCTATATGATCTCGTCAATCAGCAGCAAGTGAATTGCTCCAGCCTTCCGCAATCTTGCGATAATTCGCAAATTGCTCCCTATATCGATTATGCGCTTTCTCAACCGCAAAAGGTTTCCATTAATGTCAATTGCGGCGATGGAACAATATCTTATGGAGGAATGACGTGGGCAACCGATTACGGGTATACTACTTCTCATGTCTATTCCAATGCCAATGTGCATTTTGCCAATCCTATTTATAATACCCAAAGATGGGCGCCGACATTTTCTTACAGCTTTAACGTCCCCAATGGGAACTATTCCGTGCAATTTAATTGCGCTGAAATTTATTTTACAGCGCCTAATAAGCGCGTATTCAATATCAGTCTAAACGGTCATCAGGTCGTCTCCCATCTAGACGTCTATAAAATGGCTGGATTTGCAACGCCTTATCTGTTGCAATATCCTGTTACTGTGACCAATGGAATTCTCTCCATTCAGTTCACATCGGTCGTCAACAACGCCACGCTATGCGGCTTTGCGATAAGCTCACTCTAGGATATTACTTCAACCTTCTCTTGTGCAACGCAAGAGAAGGTTTTTCGATTTTCATTTCCACAAGGAAAACTTTCGCGTCATTTCAGAAACTTGTTCCCAATTGCCAAATAGGACAATTCCATAATAGACCAGCTCTTCTTCTTTCACTTGCTTTGTACGCTCGAGCTGTTCGACATAAGTGCCAACCGTCATCGTATTTGTAAAATCCACGCAGGCGATTCCCTTTTCTAGAGCAGCTTGCCTCGCCCCTCGAATTTTGTTGGAATTGGCCTTTAAGATCATAAAGGGCATTTCAGAAATGCAGGGATGGCTTCCTCCATCGGCGTCTATGTAGTTTGTCAAGCGCAGGGGATCTTGTCCGATGCGCGCGCCAAATCCTATGCACATATGGGCAAGGGCGTTCATAATGACGCCCGCCTCTATTTTTTCGTTCATTACCGCGACCAATTTATTTTCAAAAGAAAGGGTCATTTTTTTCTCCTTTAAATGGATTTTTGCATAGACAGCTCTTTTTTTTCTCTAAGAAATAAGAGAGCAAATCCCAATGTTCCCAAAGTCAGGGCGATGGGGATTACGCTAACCCCGAAGCTCAAGGCCGTGGCGTTTGAAGGACCGCCGAGGGCCTGGATGATGCCTCCCATCAGGGTGTGAAAGACATAGCCAAAGATCATGATGATCATATTCGCAATTGCTGTAGTCACACCCGCGATCTCCTCGCGTACATAGGTCGAGACCTTGTAGATAGCCAAAATCTGATAGGCGCAGCACATCCCGATCACGCCGAAGTTCAAGCTGAGCAAGCTCGATGTCCAAGGACAGGCGAGAAGCAGGGTAAAACCCAGAGCCATGGCGATTCCCGTTCCAATGATGGTCAGAAGGTAATTGCCCGCTTTTTCCGCGATTAAATTGAGAAGAGGAGACCCAAAGCACATCCCGATGAAAATGAGGGAAGGCAAGCTCGCGGCAAGGGAGGCCTCTAAGCCGAAAACCTGCTTGAGAAAAGCTGTGCCCCAGACGTCCGCAAATCCCTCCAGAGGGCCTACCATGAGGCCAGCACAGAGGCAGGCCCAAATGACCCTGCCTTTGCCCAAAACTTCTTTGATTTGAGATATGGCGCTGGCCTGAGGAGCTTTTTGGCTATTGGGCAAGATAAAATAGGTCAACAAAGCCAGCGCGACCCCCGCAAGAGCGAACAGATAGACCACGGCTTGATAACCATAGGCCTCGCGCATGTAATTGACCGGCCCTCCCCCATAAATTGCCCCGATAAGGCCGATCATTGATGAGAGACTCAGCATCCGAGGAAAGCGTTCTGCTTTAAAGGCCATGCGGATAATCTTAAAGACCCCCAAAATCGCCGCAGAAGACCCTATCCCGATTAGAATTCTGCCTAAAAGAGGAAATATCCAATGGCTGGCGAAAATCAGAGGAGAGAGTCCTGCCACGGTCAGAAGGATGCAGATGCTGAGGACCTTTTTGGGGCCATACCGATCCAGCATCATTCCTATGGGTAGATGCATAAGGGAGTAGCCCACATAATAGACACCCGAAAATTGACCGAAAAAAGCAACGTCTACATGAAACTGTTGCATAATATCGTTTAACAGAATATTGGGCATGACGCGCAACACATACTGGTAAGCGTAGAAAATAGAGGCGACAATCCACAGCGCCCAAGTCAGGGCACGCGAAGTAGAAAGAGATGAAGTCATAGAATTTCCTTATTTAATTATTTGAAAAGAGCGAATGTAATAAAAAAATTAAATAGGTTATTGCGCCGTTGGGCGCATAAGGAAAAGAAAGGCAAGGAGGCTTGCCGTGAACGTAGATGAATATGAAAATATAAGTTTGTTAATCATGGACAACATCTTATCAGGGATGTCGTAGAAGAATCAAGGAAATTTGCTAGACAGTGTCACCTGGGGTAGATGTGGGTGGGGCTGTTGGAGTTGGCGTTGGAGCTGTTTTTCCCACGATGTCTTTAGCTTTTTCTAAAGCTAGAGCTTCCTTTTTTGTAGTATATTTTTCTACAAGCAGTCTCACTTTAAGGTGGTCGAAAGCGGAATTACCCGACTTACTTTGTGTTTGGCCTTCCAGATCAGTTAGCTCTTCGACAAAATGCGTTTCTTTTCCATTCAGCCAGCACCATTTAATTCCGTTAATTATTAAAGATACTCCAGGGATTCCTGCACGCCGTACAAGATCAGGAATCTTATTTAATAGATCTATATCAACTACCTGTTGCCCGTTTACTAAAAGAAAAGCGGAAGTGAGTACTGTAACTCCAGAGGAATACAGTTTTGCTCGAGCCATTTCTTCTTGAGCGTCGTAAAGCTCATCATCAACCGTTTGCGCAACCCCCGTCCATACGTAAGAGGCGCCTTCTTCGGGAATATTTTCCCTGCGGGCTTGTTTAATGCGCCAAAGTTGATAGGCGGATGTGACAAAGGTCGCTCCATTGCTTATTACTGCACCAAGGGTTGTACTCGTTGCTGCGTAGTTTACAATGTCTGATTCGACTACATAGTTTAAAAGAGAAAGGCCCGAAGAACATAAATCGAAACCCACAGACAAGCCCTTTGTGCATGTAACTCTTTTTTCCGATTCGAGTTGCTCTGATTTTTCTTGAAACGCAGCATGCGTTACATCACTAAGAGCGCGTTGTTGCTCACTTAAAGTAGTTTGTTCCTTAACTGAAGAGCGCGCACTACAAAGACCGCAAACAAAGTTAAAAGCGCTTCCTACACATGATAATGACATGATAACATCCTTTTCTATAATAATTTATTATTAATTATATACTAAATTTAAATTATATGTCAAATAAATATATAATAACACTCAATCGGTTAATAGCGAATGATTTACATAAAACAGTACGTGTAAATCTTTTATAGTCAGCATGTTGCGTATTAATACAAATTAAAATTAAATGTTTTTATTTTTACAGCAACTGTGGTAATATTATTTAAAAAAGAGGATTTAATTATGACTGTTAGTCCAACTGTTTTCATTAGCCTTGCTTATCAACAACTTGTTTCAAAAGCAAGTAGCATTGATAGGGCAATTAATAAGACATCAACAGAATTACGTAATTTAAAAGATTTGAAGGCTATACGACTTTGTGGAGTATTAGCTTTTATTATCGCATTAATCGGCACTATCTTGGTTGCTAAGGGCGTTATTCCAATTGATAATTTAGATGGTTTTACACAGATGGCTATTGGTATAGACGTTATTCTGCTAATGGTTATTTGGGTCTTCCATAACAGAATCCAAAAAATGAAAAATTTAAAACCATCTGAGCCGAAGATGTCTCAGGCGATTAGTGATTTAACTTTACAGTGGAAGCGCATGTGGCTAGAAATTTCAACATCTAATTCAGAAGATGCAGTTCTCTTTATCTTAGCAAATCAAGAAAGCTTCAAGAAAATCGAGAAATTAATCAATGATCTAATCACATTTAATAGCCGCTTTTCTATTAATATACCCCAAAAATTGAAAGAGGATTTAACGGGTATTAGAGATGATATTCAGTCTTGCAGAGACCAATCTGAAGCAAGAGGCAATCAAAAAATCAAATTTGATGCAGCTCGTCAAGTCAGAGGTCTTTATTCCATTTAGGCAGTACCCATGTCCATTTCTGTGCATTCTAGAATTCACAGGGAGGATCTAGGATCTCCAATTCTCTCCTTTCTTTCGCGTAAAGAGCGCCCCATTGTGAGCAAGGTGTCCAAAGCATGGCACGCAGCTTTTAGAAATTTTCCGCGCTATATAGTAAATCAGCTTAAAAGGAGGACTGTGCGCATCCTGACGCGAAAATTTGTTAAATCTGAAGTTAATAGAAAAACGCAATTGAGAAGAATGGGAGAATGTAGTCCCGAATTTGCAAAGGAAATTACCGACCAATTAATGGTCATTGCTGCTGTGCCTACTGGAGAAAATCTATTATATCAGCTTTCTAAAAGTCCTGGACGCATTAGAGCTTTGCCAAATTAGGGTTAGAAACTGCTTTGTTGATTGTTTTGCAAGAAGTTATCAGCAGGGATGGAGGCGAGTGCCAGATGTTCGAAGGCAATCATTTAAAAATTATCCAATTATTCGCCCAATCAGCTGGTCTAAAGCGATATGGATTTAAAAAGCTTAAAGAAATCGCATTTAATTCTGAAACATCTATTAAACCCGAAAACCTTGTCAAGGCGGTAAAGGCATTAAGCTCTTCCCCTATACTCGACGCGTCTCTTTATGGGTGGGAAAAAAATGAAATAGAGTGCTTAATAGCCGCCTTTTTAAATAAATAGCATGAATAAAGAACATCTCTCATACGGAAAAAGTTAGCGCCGCTACAAGAAGTCATTGCCTATTTGTCTCAGCTTGAGCACACTTGGTGCTGGGTCCATAATTTAGGTAGATTCCTGTGACAGGAGCCGTTTCGGCACATTATAAAATCCATAAAGAAAATTTGGGATATCCTGTTCTTTCTTTCCTATTGCCTAAAGAGCGGTCTTTGGTCGCTAAAGCTTCGAGGGTATGGAAAAAATCTGTGCAAGAATTCCCCTTGCAGCTTGCTAAAAATTTTAAAAACAGCGTCTTGCACATTGCGCCTGATGCCTTTATTGTCTTTAAGGAATCTTATGCTTTTTCCCGATCGGTAAAAGCGGATATCCATTTTGAAGATCAGATCGAGCGGATGCTCCAAATTATCGCTAAGCTCCCCACCGGAGAGAAGTTGCTTCGAGCTCTGACTAAAGACGGTAAGGTCATTACTATTGCCAAGGGAGAGGAAACGTGCTCTCTTTTTTCTATTCCTTGCATCGTTCTTAATAAAGATTCCTGGGAAAAAGAGTGTGTGATTTGTGAACATCCCACAGGCGAATGGTATTTTTCTGTTGGGCATGCGGCAATGGTTTTCGTTCACGAATTGATACATGTGTATCACTCCAATCAAAAATTCCAAATGGATAATTTTCTTTCTGGGGATTTGGATATTCATTTCACTTCCCATGATGAACAACTGACGATTTTGGGCCGAGCGCGCGGGATAAATAGTGAATATTGTAATGCAATCAATGAAAATGCTCTGCGCCGCGAGCTGCATTTAGACCCGAGGGTATCCCATACTGACTCTATAGCTTCGTTAAAAAGAGCTGCCTTATATGGGGTTGATGGAGAATTTACGAGTTGGGTGAAAAGGCAGACTTTTAACACACAAGAGGCTTATGCCTATTTGGATATTGCTATCTGCTCTCTTATTCAAGGTGTTGTTCATAAGGGAATCGTTTTTCCGGCCAAACGGGGCAACTATCTAAAAATTATCCGTATTTTGATAGATGCGGGATGTAAAAAGCCTCGGGCGTTCGAGATCTTGCAAACGCACATTCTTTCTTCTAAAAGCGCTTCGAGGCAAGTGGTAGACATTGTAAACAAGTTAAGTGCCAATCCTCTTCACGATGCCCTTCTTGCCGGTTGGAATCAGAGCGCATGTCAATGTTTAATCGAGTCATTTTTGAGCGTTGAGGAGGGCGACGGAATTGTGGCTCTCTTGCAAGCAAAAAACGAAAGAGGCGAGACTCCTCTGCAAGAAGCGCGTCATTTTCAGAAACTTCTCCAAACGACTTTAAGCCAGAAAGTAACAATTACCCAAAAAAAAAATCTTCAGGATAAACTTATTCGCATTGCGCACATCGTCTGTTACCTGGCACTTTTGGAAAAAAAGTTTCTTACTTCTTCCTGATTTCCATCACGCAGCCCCGCACGTCTTGCATTTTCAGCAGGGCGATAATTTGGCCGGCGACCTCTTGAGGATCGAGTAAAGAGTCGGGATCTTCTTTTGAAAAATTAGCCAGACGCATTGAGGTTTTCGTGCGCTGGGGGACCACGGCATTAATGCATAACTCGGGTCTTTCCTCGGAGAGGCCTTGCGTAAAATTGACCACGGCCGCTTTAGCGCTAGAGTAAATGGTGAAATCTTTTCTCCCCCGCGCATAGCTCGAAGAGGCGATATTGACGATATGGCCCCCATCTTTCACTAGAGCGCATTTGCAGCAAAAGATGAGTGCTTTAAGATTGGCAGAGAGTTGTTCTTCGATATCTTGTGGCGAAAGGTCTGCAAGGGCGCTGAGTTTGAGCCGGCCTACGCTATTGATCAGTCCATCTACGGGGCCATAGGCTGCGGCAATGCGTTCAAAAGCGCTGGATGCTGCCTCAAATGAGGTCAAATCGGCCGCATGCGGGCTAGAAGAGCGCGATAAGGGAATAGCGATAGCTCCTTCTTTCTCGAGGTGCTCGCAGAGGGCTTTCCCTATGCCTCCTGTTCCCCCAGTTACGATATAGCGCCTGCTTTGCAAGGAATGGCTTGAGGGCTGGATCTGTTCGTTCCGCAGCCGCAGGATCTGCTCTGCAAGGCACAGATCGAGAGCTGTTGTGATCTTGATATTATATTCACTTCCCGCAACGGCGCGGATGGGATGGCCCATGTCTAATACGAGGGCGCAATCATCGGTTTGATTGCATAAGCCTTTTTCGCGGGCGCGTTGATGTGCTTGTAAAATTAGCCTATAGCGGAAGGTCTGCGGGGTCTGGCCGCGCAAGTATTCGTTTCTCAAGGGGATGGCACAAATGTTTTCGGCTCCTGGCGCATGGACGAGGGTGTCCGCAGACGGGATGCAGGTGTCGACAGCGCCATAGGCGTACGCGGCTAAAATGTTGGCTTGAATGATATCCTTGGTGACAAAAGGGCGCACGCAGTCGTGAATGCAGGCAATGTCGGCATCTTCACAGGCCAGAAGCCCTAAGTAAGTCGATTCTTGCCGCGTGGCGCCGCCTGCAATGGCGCGCATTGAAGCGGGGAGCTCTTCTTGAACCTGTCGGACTCGCTCTGGAGGGCAGACGAGGATGATCTCGTCGAAGAGTCCTGAGAAAAGAAAGCGTTCGAAAGTGTGTTGGTAGATCGCTTTTCCGGCCAAGCGGTGAAACTGCTTGGGCGTAGAGCTGCCAAAGCGGTTTCCTATGCCTGCCATCAGGAGAATGGCTACGACCTTGTCTTTTCTAGGGATTCCTTCCATACGGACTGCTCTAATGATCGATTTTGAGGTGTATCGATGGAAGGAATTCATGCATGAATTCCGCACGTTTGCGCGCGATATCGTGCGGATCAGAGAGGTGCTCTCCGACTATTTCCCCTAAGTGAGCCCGGCGGCACTTAAAAAACAGCGTATTTAGAGAGCTATCGGTGATGCCCTCTATCCAGCCCAAATCCAGGCCGAGTTTAATTAAACTCAACGCGTCGAGAGCTTCTTTAGTCTGCAATTGATAGGAGTGCACCATCAGTCCAAAGGCGCGGCTAATTTGATCCTTCATATCTAAATTGTTCTCTTCTTTGAGATGCGCGCGCAGGGTTTTTTCCAGTGCCGACAGCTTTAGCGCGGTGGAGCGGATATCGTTTAAAATATTCTCTTCGGTAAGCCCTAGCGTGTAGCTGTTGTGCAGTACGAGCAGATCGCCAAAAAGATCATTCAGTGAGCCTCCCATGCCAGAGGAGCTAATGCTCTCTTCTTTTTGTTTTTGCAGCGTTTCTGGGAGCTGGGCGGTGTGGATAAGGGCGGGAAGGTGAAGATATGCTTGAATGACAAGTCCTGTACCGCAGAGCCTAGGATCGGAAGTGAGATAGCCAAAGCGCGGGGAAAAAGCAAAATCCAGGTGGGACCCCAGCGCTATTTCCATCTGATTGAGGGCGTTAAAGGCCTCTTCCCATTTCCCCTGGCTTTCAATCAGGCGCATTTGCAGATGGTCGTCGATATTGATGAGCGCCAAAAAGTGGCTTCGTGCGTCGATGACAAAGCCCTGACCAGCCAAGGTGTTCTGAAATCCTTCCGGGCATAAAAAATGCTCATAGAGGAACTCTTTATCGTTGGCGCTGAGCGATTCGGCTTGGAGGAAAATGGGGTTTTGCAAGGAGGAAGATTTTAAGAGATTTTCCGATAGGGCGGACAAGGTCTGTTGTAACTGCGGCGAGCCGAGTTTAGGAGGAAAGTTGTAGTGGGATAAGTTGCGGTGCAAGGTGAAAGTGGTCGCCGGCCAGATCGGATTGGATTGTGCCTCCCAAGGAGTGTGTGCGATCAATGAGGGGGGAAGATTACTTTTTTCCTTCATCACTTCCTTTTTCTAACAGTGCTTTGATCTGATCGCGCAGCCAGGCGGCTTTTTCATAGTTTTCTTTTTTCAAGGCTTCGTTTAACTCTTCGTTGAGCGCTGTCAAGCGGTTGGAAGCGGGAACCGTTTGCGCGTGATCAGGGGATTTGCCGATGTGCAAAGGCTGGTTTTTTTTTGTGCCAATGCTCTTTTTTAGATGGGCGGGAACGGCATCATCGGAAATCAGCTCGGAGATTAGCACATCGGAGAAGATGGGGTAGCACTCGGAGCAGCCGAGGGGGTTTCCAGTCAGCACGGATTCTAGAGTAGTGCGGCAATTGCTGCAACAAAGCCCAGCTTCCCCTTCCGCCAGTCCTTCCGCGGCAAGGCCTGCCATCTGCCCGTGCAATTTTTGCTCAAAGACAGGGCATTCGTTGCACATTTCAGTGACGCTCACTGAATCTCCAACGATCTCTTTGTAGATGATTTTTAAAGGCCTTTTACAATGGCCGGCGCATTCCACGGGCCGCTCTGCCATATCGCAAACCTCACTTGGCTTGGATTCTAAGAGGTGTCCTTTAAATAGGCAATAGACAAAATTAAATAAGTTTGTATATACAAGAACATATGGCTTTATCAACACTGAGGTTTTATGAGTGGAAAAAAATTTTTTACCACATTTTTACTTGCAGCCACATGCAGCAGCTTTCTGCTCTCGGCTGATAATAAGAACAAAAATCCCCCTAAAAAGCAGTATGGGGATACGCCGATGATATCTCCGAATGCGTGCAGCGGTTTGACGGACGAGGAGCAGAACTTTGCTGCTATGCTCAATGACAGCAATGCGATGATGTTTTGTTCTAAAATGAGCCCGATGCAAAGGCAGAAGGCTATGCAGATGTCGGCAACCGGCGGTCCTGCGGGGGTGCCTAGAATGAGCCCCGATGACTCGGTGCAAGCTGTGATGCAGGGCAACACGATGACGCGGCCGCGCGGATCGGGAGCGTGTCCGGTTCAGTAAATTTTTTAGTACTGGCATAAATAGTGCGATAGTCTGTAAGGTTTTATTAGACTGGACAAAAAAATGGTTGAAATCTACATTTGTTACCGTAACTAAGTGATAAAGTTCACTTAGAATTCAGGAGAATTGAAAATATGAAAAAAAGTATATTGACGATTTTAGCGTTGGGCGCAGGAGCGCTTTTGAATGCAGACAACACTCAAAATGCAACTCAGCCTGCAGCGCAAAAACCTCAAGTTTGCACATCTTCAGCTAAAGCTTGCGAATTAACGACAGACGAGCAAGCGTTTTCAGCAAAGCTCAATGATCAAAACCGCAAAGCATTCGAAAAATTCACTAAAGAGCAAAGAAGTGCTGTAATTACATCTACAAAAAATGGCGGCGATGCTAACGAAGCTGTTCAAAAACTCGCTTCTAGCCAAAGCAGCCAAATCGCTAACAACGCAGAAAAAGCACCTGCTGTATCTAAATCTCAAGCAAAGTAATCGCTTTTTCTTTTTTGCAGTCGCTTCTCGTTATCGAGAGAAGCGATTGCTCCTCTAAAGAGAACGTCTCTTAACACTTTTCACGACAGAGCGGGATACGTGAATAGCAAAAAGTGCGTCACGTTGAACAAATAGTGGCATAAAATGCTGCTCTCAATGGATCGCGTCCATTGGTAGAGCGTTCCGTAAATAACGCTGGCGATAAAGACCAGGAGTAAAAAGGAATAGCTTCCTACCCAGATCAAGTGCAAGAGCACGAAGAAGAAGGAAGTGATCGCTATCGAACCTATCGCAGACAGCGGAGTCTCTCCAAACCACAGGTAAAGCTCTCTTTGAATAAAGCCGCGGAAAAAAGCCTCTTCCGGTATGGAGACGAAGATGAGATTAATGACCATCCAGGGCAAGAAAATCAAAGAAATTTTGGGGCACCAGGCGATCATGCCGATTTTTAACGCGATGCCCGTCATAATAAGGATGCCGAGCAGCGTCGCGGGGAGGGTGATTTTTAACATTTTGCTCCATTGGGCCGCAGTGGCAAGCAGCGGCACGCTTAAGGCGAGCGTAAAAATGCCGATGAAAGGCTTATCGAAATTTAAGAATAGAGAATAAGGGAGCGCATTGGTGCACAATTGCGCTTGTGAAAGAAGCTTCCAGTTGTTAAATCCGGGCAGAAAATGAAACCCAAGCGCAAGCGAAACAATGACGACAATGCCAAAGAGAATCAAGCGCAGAGGCTTGTAAATCTCGCGCGCAAGGCAGGATTGGCAGAAGAAAAGCACTCCGATGGGAATCAGCGCTATATAAGAAACGATGTGCGCTTCTAAAGCTAGAATGATGGCGATGCCTAAAAAAGTCGCCCAGAGCCAGGCCGTCTTTTTTATCCACAAGCTGATATAGCTCATCGCGAAGGAAAAAAAGCATAAAGTCGCTATTTTATTGTCCCAAAACAGCTGATGCGTAAACTGAGAAGAAGTTTCCATAGGATAGAACTTATACCACTAATCAAAAATAACTGCAAATTTCAGCTACGTGAAAGCTGCTTAATTTTGGCGCGCTCAAATATGTAGTTATTTTTGCTAATGGTATTAGCTATGATAAGAAAAAAAGAAAAGGGAATTCAGTGGCTGGAATTTGAATTATTCGCAGATGTGAATTGCCTGACGCATGGCGTTTTTTTGCGCCATGGTGGAGTAAGTAACGGAGCGTATGCCAGTTTAGACGCCGGAGGCAGGGGCGGAGATCCCCAAGCGGCTGAAGAGAACCGCGCGCGCATTTGCCATATACTTGGCATTTCCGATTACGCCTGCGCCTATCAGGTCCACGGCTCTTCACTGGTTTGCGTCGAGGAGCCGCAAAAAGAAATTCCCAATTGCGATGGAATGATGACTCAGAAAGAAAAGATAGCTCTTTTAGTCAGACACGCGGATTGCCAAGCTGCCCTATTTTTCGATCCCAAGTGCAAAGCCATTGCCAACGTTCACTGCGGATGGAGGGGCAACGTGCAAAATATTTACGCGGAGGCTGTTTTGCAGATGCAAAAGCAATTTGGTTCGCTGCCAGAAAACATCCTCGTGGGCATTTCCCCCAGCCTGGGGCCTCAGCGCTCGGAATTCATTAATTACGCTCAAGAGCTTCCCGAATCTTTTTTGCCCTATCAAATCAAGCCAACCTATTTTGATCTGTGGGCCATTGCGCGCATGCAGCTTGAAGAGGTGGGCATCCTGCCGCATCACATCGAAATAGCCTCCCTCTGCACCTATGAGCATCCCGAGGATTTTTTTTCGTACAGGCGCGATCAGCGCATTACGGGCAATCACGCCACAGTCATAACTTTGAAATAGATTTTTTTTTACCACAGAGAACACAGAGAACGTCTTAGTGGACAGTCTCTTAACGCCGTATTAAATTTCTTCTCTCTGTGGTATAGTAATTTAAAACAATATTGAGAAAATCTCCCGCGTCGGCTTTGCAGAAAATTTTTCGTCTTCGCTCGCGCCTTGTACTCGTACAATGGTCGCTCGCTCCAGACAAAAAATTTTCGCAGCCTCCTTGCATATTTTTC
>DASXPV010000052.1:0-5773 GCA_036493355.1 Rhabdochlamydiaceae bacterium | reverse complement strand
AAATATGCAAGGAGGCTGCGAAAATTTTTTGTCTGGAGCGAGCGACCATTGTACGAGTACAAGGCGCGAGCGAAGACGAAAAATTTTCTGCAAAGCCGACGCGGGAGATTTTCTCAATATTGTTTTAAATTACTATAACTTATGCAAAAAAAATTCCGGAAAAAAAGTTTAGTAAACAGCTTGATTTTAATAAAAATCTAAAACAAAATCTTGGATTTGGGGAAACCGATTATGAAATTCACGTATGCTTTAATGCGATTTTTTCTAGTAGCGATACTGCTATCGCAACCTGGACTTTTTTCCGAAGATGCTTTTTTCGTTAAAAAAGAAATACTCATCGCACATGTCAAAGCAAGCATTGCAAAAGCGCAAGAGTCCCATTCTACATTAAATAACAACGTTTTCAGCATCAGAGGATTTTCTAGCGCAAAGGTGCGACGTCTTCTTAATAGCCTATGCTCACTGAATGGAGGCACCTATTTAGAAATTGGGTGTTGTACGGGATCCACGTTTGTTCCTGCCGTTTATGGCAATCAACAGACACTAAGAGATATCATTGCCATAGATAATTGGTCAGAGTTTGAAGGGCCTCGCAGCACTTTTTTTAAGAATGTCAATCGTTTCTTAGAACCCGATAAATTGCGTTTTTTTGAGACCGATTGCTTTTCCATTAACGTATCTACAGCTTTTCCACACCCCGTTAGCATCTATTTTTACGACGGAAATCATAGTGAAAAAAGCCAGCGCGCAGCCTTTACTCATTTTAATCCCATTTTTGATGATGTATTTATTGCTGTGGTAGATGATTGGAATTGGCAACAAGTTCAAAGAGGCACTTTTCAAGCCTTTGAGGAATTACAGTATAAAGTGCACTACCAGCAGGAATTTCTAACCACTGGCAATAATCCCGATTCCTGGTGGAATGGCCTCTATATTGCCGTTATAGAAAAATAATCTTCAGAGAATGTCTCTCAGAGTCTGTCGTTGAAAATGCGCGCGACTTTAGACGCCAAATGATAGGCAGCACAACCTACTGCGATGATTAATCCGAATGCCAAAAGAGTTACCATGACGACGGGTCCTATTCTGCAAGAACTGCTCAAAAACTCTGCGCCCACGCTGAGCAAAAGACTTAGCGCAAAATAGCCGCCAGCCCATTTTGCCACTCTAGAGACTGTCCATTCACTGACTTGAGAAGCCAAATTGAAGAAATGACTTTGTGTATGTACTGCGGGTTCAATTCTCATATTCTCACCTAATTGCGTACACTCTTTTTAGCTTGGAAGATGCCAGCAATCAATTCTTCAGAGGCAAAGGCATCCCGCTGATACCCCCAGCTCTCCCTGCAATATTCAAAGGCATCTTTTCCATACTTTTCTTGGATAATAGAAGAAAGCTCTTCTATTTTATCGATATTTTCTTGAGAATAGCAAGCTGTTTCCCAGGAGACATTTTCTCTAGCAATCTGAGAAAAGCCGCTTTCTTCCAGCAACGCTTGATAATGAGACGGCATCATCAGATGGTACGCCACTCCATCCATCTCCATTATTTTTCGCGTCTTTTT
Source organism: Rhabdochlamydiaceae bacterium (assembly GCA_036493355.1). Lineage (GTDB taxonomy): Bacteria > Chlamydiota > Chlamydiia > Chlamydiales > Rhabdochlamydiaceae > JABDFI01. Next base: position 4,209 of record DASXPV010000052.1, on the reverse strand, counting down.
ACTATATAGTGGCGTAGAGTGCATCCAATCCATGATGACCAGCTCCCCACCGGTTTTTAGGATTCTGTATATCTCTGCGAAAAATGGCTTTTTGCATTCCAAGGGAAGATGGAGCAGGGATTCTTTGCTCATCACAATATCAAACGCTTCATCGGCAAACTGGCTTAAGTTATGGGGATGGTCCATGAGTACAAAGCGAAGGGATCCTTTGAGCTTCTCTTTTTCCCCCAACGTTTGCATAGCTCTTTTCCATAGCCACTCTTGAGGCTCGAGTCCTGTGATATCAAGGAAATAGTGCTCCGCCAAAAAGAGCGCCGGCCCTCCTAGCCCAGACCCGATATCTAATAGGCTCCGATTTTCTAGGGGGATGTCCTTCAACATATGTTCGACTCCTTCACCCCCTCCTTGAGAAAGAAATCCCTTTCCGTAGATCATTTCAATCAGATCGATAAACTCTTCGCTATATCCCTGACCGGCAGATTGCCGCGCCAAATTTTCCAGATTTTTCTCTACTCCAGGATTGCTTTGCTGAGAATAAAGACTGAAAGAAAAAGCACAAAAATAAACAAAAACAAAAAAACGGAGAAGCAGACTATCCAAATTCACAGAATACCTCGTATTAAAGAAAGAGTATTGATCTTGCAAATTCGTCGTATTCCTCTTGATTTATCCTCTTCTGGACAACAAGCTTATAGTTATCGTCGGGAATAACGACGTATCTTATTTTATCCCAAAGCGGGGGGAGATAACTTTTATATATCTCCATGGTGCTTGCCACTTCTGAAAGGTACTTTTCTTTATCGGTAACTTTGGAAATCTCTCTTCCGCGCTTCCACACTCCGGAGGTGGCCAATGATGTGGAAGGATTCAATAGAATATGAAAGTCGCAGAGTCTGTTTAAATCATATGTCGTCTCATCAAAGACGGGATATTGCCCTTCAAACAGCATTACCTGCACTCCCTCCATATAAAAGGCCTCTTGCTTCAAAACCCTTTTTCCCGCAGACTCGCTCCATACATAAGCGGGTTTTTCAATACATTTTTTTCCGTTGAAGAACTGATCGAAAAAGTGGTGTGCGGCCAGATAATCAAAATGGGGATGCGGCAGTTTTGCATGGGGAAGAGGATCGGGATTTAGAAAATCATCACCATGCAGCACTCTTGCTCTGATCCCCCTTTCTTCTAAAGTTGTCTGTAACTTTTGAGCAAATGTGGTTTTCCCCCCTCCGGTGGGGCCACTGATGCCAATGACGATCGGCACTTTTTTACCAAAACCCATTTTTTTGATACAAACCGCCCAGTAAATTTCATTGGTAATGGGCTTGACAGCCACCGCAAATTCCTTATCGTGCGGTTCACTATCTGTTCGTGTGTTCAAAGCTCTTGTGCATAAAGGAACGGCGAGCACGATGCCAATGCCCGCTAAAATGCGTCTCAGTCTCTGTGCTTCGCTTGAAGATCCGCCACTCTGAGAGCTCATCAAAGCGACTCGCGCGGCCAATGTTCTCTCCGCATCTTTTTTAGATGAAAAAAAAGGGCGAAACTCGTGCCGCTTGCGCACAAGCGCACAAAACGGTCTTAAATAACTGTTGCATGATCGCACGCATGCCCTGGAAAGAAGAGAAACGGCCATAAATAAACTCCTGCATTTTTTCAATGCCGGAAAAAAATAGCACTCGGTCGACTATTTTTCTATATTTACTTCAGCCAGCAAGCCTGTTTTTCTTGGCAAGCGTTTGTACTAAACCCGCCGCGCTTGCGCGAATGGCCTCTGCTTGCGTGGGAAAAGGATGAATGGCCTCTGCAATCGCGCTAATTCCTTTTTGGCCAGCAATCGCCACGGATAACTCGGAGATCATCTCGCCTGCGTGCTTGGCCATGAGCGTGCCTCCCAGGATCTGTCCGGTACCGCTGTGCATATGCAGTTTCATAAATCCCGTCGTCTCGCCGTCCAAAATAGCCCTGTCGTTGTCTTGCATTTCAATTAAAAGAGTCTGTAGCGGAATTCCTTTTTCTTCAGCCTCCTTTTCCTGTAATCCCACGTGGGCAATCTCCGGATCGGTATAAGTAGACCAGGGGATGACTAAAGAAGAGCGCTTCCTGTCTTCGCCACGCAAAGCATTGTACGCGGCCATCTGCCCCAACTCCATGGCGATGTGCGTGAATTTATGCGGCGAGCCGACATCGCCTACGACGTAAACATTCGGGTTGCTCGTTTTCAGGGTCTCGTCCGCTGTAATTCCGCTTTTCAAATCAAACATGACCCCGCCTTTTTGCAAATTCAATCCCTCCATCTGCGGCAAGCGCCCAATCGCGATCAAAAGCGCATCGCAAGACAACTTTTTGCCGTTGTCCAAGTGGAGGATCTTCTCTCTTCCTTTTTTTTCGATGCGCTTGACTTGCGTTTTCATAAGAATCTTCATGCCCTCCTTTTCAAACACCTCTTGCAGCCTTTCCGCTGCTAAAGAGTCGTCTCTTGGCAAAAGGCTTGCGCCGCGCGTAATCAGAGTGACTTGCGATCCGAAACGCAAAAACGCCTGAGACAATTCACAGCCGATCGGCCCTGCTCCCATCACAACCAGTTGAGAAGGCAGCGTAGTGAGATTAAAGATGATCTGATTGGTCAAATACTCGGATGTTTCCATCCCCTCGATAGAAGGCACTTGGGGAGAGGTTCCTGTGGCAATGATCGCCTTTTTAAAGCGCACAGTCTCGCCCTTCACGGTAATAGCATCGTGGCTGGAAAAGCTGCCCATCCCGAAAAACACATCGATGCCCAATTTCTTAAAATGCTCTGCGGAGTCTTGAGGAGAAATAGTGCTTTGACAGCGGCGCACTCTTTGCGCCACTGCTGAAAAATTCACTTTCCACCCCGCAGGAACTTCGATGCCGAATTCCGCAGCATCGCGCACCTGGGCAGCGCACCGCGACGAGCGCAAGAGGGCTTTAGAGGGAATGCAGCCGACATTCAAGCACTCTCCTCCCAAATGCTGCTTTTCGATTAGCGCGACAGAGGCATTGAGCTGTGCAGCCACTGTCGCAGCGGTCATCCCGCCGAGGCCGCCGCCTATCACGACAAGATCATAGATTTTCTTAGGTGCTGGATTCTCCCATCCCTTGGGAAAGACATCATTATGCAGATCTTGAATGTATTGCTCTAAAATAGACTGGCCTTTGGACATAGAAAGATATAGTAATTTAAAACAATATTGAGAAAATCTTCCGCGTCGGCTTTGCAGAAAATTTTTCGTCTTCGCTCGCGCCTTGTACTCGTACAATGGTCGCTCGCTCCAGACAAAAAATTTTCGCAGCCTCCTTGCATATTTTTCTCAATCTTGTTTTAAATCACTATACCTTTTTCCGAGTCATAGCAAATTAAGCAATTAGGGAGAGCAATATTTTTTAATTTTCGCAAACCTTTCACTAATTGAGCCCTTAACTTCCACGACTTTTGTGTCCATAATATCAAGCGCGTTTTCCATGATTAACTCGCGCAGCTTTTCATCTACCCTTTTGCGAAAATGCTTGTCTTCCGAGGAAGGAATGAGAATCCGATCTGGCTTTTCTATAGGCAAGAATGCGACAAGATCTAGAGAAGGCATGGCGTTTGCAATGCGCTCTTCCCATGTTTCACTGTCAATGTCTATAGAATTTTCTTCCGCAACAGCCAAGGCATAAGCTAAAAAATCCATGGGACAGCGGTCAAATAAAGCGTTATGCGAGCTATTCTTTAGCAAGTCGATGGAGCATTCTAATTGCTCTTCAAATTCTTCAATCGTAGGCGGATCGGAAAAATTATGGCCCAATTCGGTCAATATCCAATACGGCTCATCAAAAACTTCGTACTCGGGATATTCCTTAACCAAAGCCTGTATCAGAGTGGATTTGCCTGAAAAATGTGTACCCGAAACAGCAATGCGCATTTAAGTGAGTCTGTAAATTTTGATAGCTTGATTTTTGATGGTTTTTTCTATTAAATCAATTTCTTTTCCCTGCGGCATAGTTATTTAACTGGGTGAAGAAAAAGAAAAGGTTTTTAAAAAAAAGGCGCGAAAAGCAAGCTATCTAAGAGCATAGTGTTACACACAATTTTTAGTTGACAAGTTTTCCCTGTTTTCCTGCATCCTATTTCCTCTAAACTTCTTAGGAGATACAAATGGGATGGAGCGATGCTGAGATGAGCAATTTAAAAACGGGTGATAAACGTCT
>DASXPV010000051.1:0-1917 GCA_036493355.1 Rhabdochlamydiaceae bacterium | reverse complement strand
CTTTGGCAATCTGCGAAAGCGTGAGTGCCCCCTCGATCCGCCTGGGGTGGGACTGCGAGCGCTGGTGAAAGATGCGATGTTTGAGTCGAATGCCTCTGACCGTGCTGGGTAAAACGACCAAGCCCATGGGAGAGCGATAGCCCAACTCGCTTAATTCCTGTGCAATGGCCTCATCTAGGATTCCGGCAGTGCTGCGTTCAACAATGATGTGTTCCATGATCTCTGCTCCGGCAAGATCCTTGAACGTTCCAATGGGAACAGGGATCAAGAGCGTCGTCGTTTCCCCTCCCTTCCAGACAATACGAGCTTGCATCTGATACTAACCTGCGTTCCTTTGTGCACTATCTTTTGCTTCCAATGAACATACAATGAGTCACGTTTGAAAGCAGGTTAGTATGAGAACGCTCCAAACGATGAACGACCACTTTATCGATCAGCGTTCGTAAGAGCGCCTTTTTGTGAGGCTGGCGAACGTGTCCCTGTTGCCACAAGGAAGGCAAATGGTGCCCGACGGCTTGAAAGGCTCTCTGCAGATCTGGGCTAATGGCGAGCAAAGCAGCAGGTGTAGGGCTCTGACGTTTACCCGTATCGCCTGGACAAACTGCCACACAGTAATTGCAAAGCTTCTTGTGGTCTTGCAGCATAATACCTCATCTGTTTTGCAACATTTTTCACCCCGAGAAAGTCCATCAATGCCAGTATTCCTCCATTTAATGCCGCTAATACTTCAGGAGCATGATTAATACGAACTTGGCAAGCATCTTCACCAAGGGTGACGTCGCGCCGATAATGTGAGCAATTCTCAATATGCCAGTGATTTTGTCTCCATTCCAGGATTTGCTCAGCATTTGCTTTTTTTCTTGGAACATTCGTCATACCATATCGAAGAGTTATCACCTTTTTTCCTTTTTCTCTCACCGTCTTCCGTATCATAAAGACTTGCGCAACTCCAGTCCATTCTTTCTCAAGAAAGACGCTTAATTGCGTACTGGTCCAGATTTCACGCGTCTCTAACCTTCCATGACCTTTCTGAACCTTTTTAAAGTAATCACACTCATACTTGAGAATATCATGATCTCCAAAAAAATCTTCTAGGTTCTGGTAAAGAACTGGAGTATTCTTCTTGACAGCAACAAGATAATAGACACCACGCACATGGATCCATGTGCACCACTGCTTAAATGTATATAATGCATCTGTAGTTACTATAGATCCTTTCAGCAATCCAGTTTGTAATACCTCTTTTGCTGATGCTATTTCACTTTTATCATTCTTATAGACGTATTGCTGAATAGTAATACCGGTATGGCAATTGTATAGCGTTAAAATATGCACCGATGGCATTGTCTCTTCTGCATGTTTCATGGTACCACGCAGAGTCTTCCCATCTGCTGCCAAATGATTGACTTTATCCTCATCTTCTCTCTGTATGACTAATCGACTTGGTTCATCACCACACTTCTCTCTAGCCCTCGCTTTCGCTATGACTCCAGCAAAGAGTTCTACTACCTCTTCATCATCACAACTAGCTAAAGCACGACTATAGGTCCGATTTGAGGGAAATCTCTTTGGCCAGTTGAGTAACTTCTTTAACTCATTTTTCTTTCCATCTACCCAATCTACAATCGCGTCAATTGTTGTCTCTCCTGCTAGTTTTCCAAGGAGCAGTAACGTTAAAAGAAGAGCTATTGGATAGCGCTTTCCTTTCTTTCTTCGCCTGTCTTTCACTTTCTCAAATTCTTTATACAATGATGCTGGATTTATCACCAACGCTTCTTGACTGACTTGCAGGACTGGGTCTAATGTGGTAAGGTACATCTGAGTCGTTTTCTCACTTTCTTGCATTTTTTTGAATTATCGTGAGAAATGGCTCCTTTTTCAATCTCTCGGGACTTTCGGGTAAACGTCAGAGCCCTA
>DASXPV010000050.1:0-2012 GCA_036493355.1 Rhabdochlamydiaceae bacterium | reverse complement strand
CCCGTAGCTGAGCCCCTTGAGCTTTAGCCGAAGAATCTGCTCATCATCACCACACCAAAATAGATGCTGCTCTGACTTGACGCGCAATGCAAAATTGCGAAATCCTTCTATGAGAGCATCATAGTCTTTCCAATGGTCTAGATGCTCTTGATCGATATTCGTGATGATTGCGCCAAAAGGGCTATAAGCGAGGAACGAGCCGTCGCTCTCATCTGCCTCTGCGACAAAATAAGGACCTGTTCCATGACCTCCATTACTGCGCGTATTTTTCAGGATGCCACCAATGGCAAAGGAAGGGTGCAATTCTGCTTGTATCAACAGATGCGTGAGGAGTGCTGAGGTAGTGGTCTTGCCATGGGTGCCAGTGACTAGAAGGGGTGCATCGTGCTTCATCAAGAAATGGAGCAGCTCAGAGCGGTGCATGAGTGGATAATCACACCTCTTTGCACAGCGCATTTCGGGATTATCTTCTTTGACTGCTGAGCTATAGACAATCACAGCAGGTTCTTGAATGTTCTCTTCTCTATGCTCGAGGTAGATGACAGCGCCGAGCTTCTTTAGCGCTTCGATCGTATAGGATTCGGAAAGGTCGCTTCCTGATACGGGTAATCCTTTTTGCAAAAGAATAGTGGCCAAGGCGCTCATTCCGATGCCGCCGATGCCGATAAAATGGTATCTTTTAGGGGCGCTTGAGTAACTCATAAATGATCTCGCTGAAAGCTGGTATGTGTGTGGCGCTTATATGTGCGCGCATCTGCTCTTTAAAATGGTCTAACTGCATCGAGCAAGAGAGCAGTGTGTTAAACAGTCTCTCCACGCTCATCTCATGCTCTAGGAGAGAGTATCCCCCTCTTACCTTTTCTTGCAAGTAGCGCGCATTTTTTTCCTGGTGGCCAGATGCTGCAAAAGGAAAAGGAATGAGGATGCCCGGCACCTCAAAGGCAATCATCTCTGAAAGAGTACTCGCTCCACAGCGGCCGATGAGCAGACTGGCAGCACGCCAGAGAGTTCCCATCTCTTTGTCAAACTCTTTGATATAGCAAGGAATCTTGAGCTCAGCGCACTGCTTTATGATGAGCGCTGTCATCTCTTGATCGCCTGTCAGATGGATGAGCTGTAAGGGAAATTTTTCTTCATGCGCTTTTTGTAAAAGGGGCGCAATCTGTTGATTGATCGCGCGCGCGCCCTGCGATCCTCCAGAGACGAGTAGCGTTAAGCGATCGGGATCTAATCCAAGTGCTTTGCGCGCCTCAGATTGCGTCATCTTTTCAAACTTCAAGCGATGTATACTGGGCATCTGGACAGGGCGTTTTTCTCCATGAAGATACTCTGCGGCTTGAGGGAAGGCCAGAGCGGAAAAAAGAGCAAAGCGAGAAAAGAGGCGGTTCACCTTCCCAGGAAAAGTATCTGCCTCGAAAAGAATCAGTTTGGTTTTTTTGAGTTTGGCAGCGCAAAGAAGCGGGAAAGAGTGATAACTACCAAATCCAATGACAAGATCGGGTTTTTCACGCTTGAGTAGTGCCAGACTCTCTTTGATCCCTTTAAACAAGAAAACAGCCGCTTTAAAAGGGTTAGAACGAAAAGGAGTCGCACTCGTGACGGAAGAGTAGGCGAATGCTTGCTTGTCTAAAAAGCGATTCTCATCTAACAAAGCTCCCGCAAAGAGGAGTTCGACACCCATTTTTTGCAGCTCTTTAGCTACAGCTTGCGCAGGAAAAAGATGGCCACCTGTCCCTCCTACTGCGAGTAAGACTTTCATACTACATTCTCTTTTTTCTCTTTGGCGATGGTGAGTAAAAGGGCAAGTGCCATTGCGTTGGCGAGCAGTGAAGAACCACCTTGGCTAAAAAAGGGCAAGTTAGTCCCCTTACTAGGTAAAAGTCCGGAGACGACACCCAAATTTAAAAAAGCTTGAAAAGAGAGTAAAAAGATAATGCTCGCAGCCGTATAGAAGGCAAGAGGCGTTTTGGCCTCGTGTGCGATGAACAGGCCGCAATAAGTCATGACCATGT
>DASXPV010000049.1:0-2468 GCA_036493355.1 Rhabdochlamydiaceae bacterium | reverse complement strand
TTGCAGTTCGGCGAGCATCGTGTTTTGGTTATATCGATAATTTTTATTGAAATGCCTCCCGTTTACGAACTTATCCAGGTCATGGCGATCAATTTCTTTAATTAGCACGCTGCTTTCCGTATAGATTTCGAATTGATAGAGGCAATAGTGGTCATAAATTTCCTTGGTTATAACCGGTTTCCCTTTTATCAGCCGGATGTATTCAGCCCGTTTTATCTTGCTTTTTTGAATTTTATAAAAATTACGCTGTATAATATTTAATGGCGAGTAATACAACGCTACCCAATGCTATTAAGTTAAGGTGATAAATATTTGAATATCAAATATTTATATGTATATTTAGTCAATCAAAAACATATCGACATGAGCATAGTTGGCCAAAGCCATTCGGCGGAGAAACGTAAAGAATCTTCTAAAAAAAACTTTTGACTTTGTCCAGAATAATCCGAAGCAAAGTGAGTACATAGCGCAAGCAAAGTTTTTCACCAGAAAGCGTTCGCTGAGCTTTCCTATCGTTGTATCCACTATATTAAACCTGTTCAAAGAGTCGGTGGAGTATAACATTTCTACTCTGTTGCCCATCTTTAACCAAAAGCCTGTTACGGGTGCGGCATTTTCCATAGCCCGTTATAAGATAAACCTGTCCTTCTTTAAGGATCTGAACAAGATATTGGTGAAGTTTCATCAAAAATGCCCCTCAAAGCTTTGGAAGGGCTTTCAGCTGATTGCAGGTGATGGCTCATCGGCATTACTGCCGGCATCAAAACAGATAAAGGCATTTTTTGGGGAATACAGGTGTGCGGCCAATGGCGTCAAAACCTGCATGGCGCAGATTTTCATGTTTTATGATGTGTTTACCGATATGGTGATAGATGGCCGGATATCGAAAATGGAAGATGGAGAAAAGTCCCTTCTGAAGGATTGTTTGGCTGATCTGCCCGTTACCAAGGCTATATTTATCCTTGACCGGGGCTTTGGTTACTTTAACATTTGCAAGCTTTTCTTAAATCAGAAAAAGCATTTTTGCATCAGGGTCAGCGTCTCAAATGCGGCTTTCGGTGCCCGTGCGATGGAAAACCCATCTGATGACTTTGTGACCGACTGGGAACCGAGCGAAACTGAAAGGAAGACTTGTCGGGATCATGGACTGGATTGTTTGCCTATTAAGGTTAGGGTATCAAAAATCAAGCTCAAGACAGGGGAAGTAGAAATTTTGGTATCCTCTTTATACAGCATGAGTGCCTTTACCTTGTCAGACATGTCGGAACTTTACCACTTGAGATGGGGCATTGAAGAAGGATTCAAGAAACTCAAACCCAAAATGAGACTGGAACTTTTTGGAAGCCGCAAATCCGATGGGATATTTCAGGAGTTTGAGGCCCACCTGTTTATGATGAACCTGGTGTCCATAATAGGAAGTGCTGCCCAGGATGAGGTTCAAAACAAATGCAGCAAGAGAAAGCTTAAGTACAAATATAACTGGCAGAACGCTTACAGATATGTACGCAATAAAATTGTAACCTTGCTAAATTTCATGGATGTAGAACACGTGCTGGAAGAATTGATCGCTTTGATAGCTGCTTCGACAACAGCTATAAAACCAGAAAGGGAGTTTCCAAGAAACGAGTATAAAAGTAAATCAAGGCTGTACCAAACCTATAAATAATTCCGGAAGGAAAACCAGTATAATATACCCTGTGATTAGAGCGGTTGCCATAAAGGGCTTGCTTTTTCTATGGACTTGATCGCTGATAAAGAGCCAAACGCGTTAAATTCCCTCCTTTAAACAAAAAATATCACCTTTCAAAAGTATGGCTATTGGTTTGCTGGCTTTTGGAAAATAGCGCACCTGACTTGATCTGTACCGAATCCCAAGTGGCGCATTCCCTTAACTTAATAGCATTGGTGTTGTCACCAACAAACCCGGATGCCCGTGTGATAGTCAAATGCATTTGTACGCGGGTTCACGCGGTAAAAGGGGACCCGGATGTACAGTCATCCTGGCTTGTTGGTGACAACACCAAACAAGGGCGGCAAATAGCCGTGTAGATGTACTCTTTCCCAACTAAACGGCATTTATCGCCATTATGGCATGCTCAAACTCATCATTTGAAATGAGGGATTTCGCCTTTATCCGCGCCTTATAATTGTAAATGGTATTAACGGAGTATTCCAGGATATGGGCGATCTTTTCGGTATCGCTGATGCCGAGCCTTACGAGCGCAAAAATGCGGAGATCGGTATTGAGTAACTGATTAGGTAATAGCTTAACATGATTTTCTTCTGCGAAAAGCGCGTTATAGCCGTCAACAAAATTGGGAAATATCTTAAGAAATGCCCGGTCGAAATTTATAAACAACTCTTCCCGCTCTTTGGTAAGGTTGATATTATTTACCAGGATGCGGATGTCATCAAAACGTTTCGTGGTAAGCTTATTATCCACCGACCGTTTAAACTTATCCAGCTTA
>DASXPV010000048.1:0-48978 GCA_036493355.1 Rhabdochlamydiaceae bacterium | reverse complement strand
ACGTTATCGGAAGCCTGAAGCGGTTTAAGATCATTGCCGATCGCTACCGCAATAGGCGGAAAAGGTTTGCGCTTCGCTTCAACCTAATCGCCGGAATTTATAACTTGGAGCTAGCCCGATGAGTTTCGAAAGAAGTCTAATCGATAATCAATGCAGATAGAAGACAAAGTAATTTCTGATTTTTTAAACTCTTTAGGCCCTTGGAAGGAATTTGTCGTCATCGGAGGAGGTTATGCTCTTTTTATTTACAAGCTTTATCTCGCTAAACAAAAAATAAGCAATTTGCCCATCGCAATGAGAGATATTGACACGCTTATTTCGAGAAAAATTCCTGAAATTTCTAAAAAAAATATCGCAAAACATCTACACCTTTACAAGAAGAAGGGAATTTTCTAAGCTTTTTAAGGACTTGTATGGAATTTGATATGTAGGCACTCAATTAGGGGAGTTTGGAGAACAAGCCATAGAAGAGTTTAAAATACTGGCCAATCAGCATAATAAATGGTATGAGGCTTTTCTGAAAAATCTCCATAGTTGGATGCAAAATGCCTCCCCAAGCGATTGGATTACATTAGAAACCCAAGATCCCTATGGAAATTAAAAAAAACTCAATTTTGAGAAAATTATAACCAAATTGCTTGTATGAATCAGATAAAACGCATGGAATGGGAAAATGTCTATCTGGAAGGCTTAATAGATGCCTTGCGGCCTTTTGGCACTGTTCTGGAAGTAGGATTTAATCTTGGAGTTGCAGCAACGCGCATACAAACCTTTAAACCTAAATCTCACACCATTATCGAGGCAGATCCTCGCCGTGCCGATCAAGCTTTGCTGTGGGCAAAAGACTATAAAAATATTCAGGTTCTTTCGGGTTCATGGGAGAAGTACTTGCCCGAGTTGGGGCGTTTTGATTCCATTTTCTTCGATGATTACTCTCTGGGATTAGATACGAGAGTGCTTCACGCCACATCCCATTCAGAAAAGGAGCTGCTAAATTGTGTGGAAATGGCCATTCCCAATTTAAGAAGCATGCAATATTCAGATGCGGATCTCGACCTCTTTTATCAAGAAAAAGGAAAAGATCATCCAGAGGAGACGGCTCGTTTTTTGAGCGAATTGTGCGAAAGAGGGCAGATCTCTTCCGAACAATATGAGCGCATGCTGAGCGAACAGCATTTGGAAAGAATTGCCCTATCGAAAAAAATGGCGCTGTCTATCTCTACTTCTGTTAAAGACAATTGCGCCCTTTTTTTGGAAGCCTGTTTGAAAGATCACATGCATTTGGGAAGCCGGTTTTCCTGCTTTTCCGGCAATCCCGCATCCAAATACGATCATCCCTGGTTCTTCGAAAATATCATTACAAATCCTGATTTGGATTATCAGGAAAGATGGATGCCCGTGAGTGTCCCTGAGACGTGCACTTATTATCCCTATGACACTGCTTTAATTCTCACTATCGAGAGGGTAAATCTGTGAAGAATGTGAAAAAAATCTCCACAACCTTAACAAATGCGCATTACGATACACCCAAGACCTCTCGCCTCGCGTTTCAATTCGAGCCTCCTTTGGATACTTCTGCAGAAAGCAGAATGCGCCACTGTGCTGTGCAACAGTGTCCGGTAGAGGGAAAGATATCTATCTCATCGATGGCTATTTCTCCGACGCGGAAGCAAAAGAGATGCGCGCGTATTGCGCGCAAGCGACGTTTAGCCGCAATAGCTATGGAAGTCCTGAGGCAATCGAAAAAGGCGAACAGCCGGCGCGATCGATGGATAGTAAAGAACGATGGCTGTTTTTTTCTCATCCTCCTCAACCTATTAATGAGCTTTATCACTTTTTTGGGATGCTGGCGCATTGCCTTGAAGCAGAGGTGGCGACGCTGCCGTGGGAGTTATGCGATGCCAACGGCAGTGGATCTTCTTCGGTCATCGTCAATTTTCTGGAAAAGATGTCCCCTGAAAGCATGGAGCTGGGCAAGCACCGCGATTGCAATCCCGCATCCCAAGTGAGCTTTGGGATACCTATCCTATATCAGCAGGGAGGCGAATTCCATCCTTCCTCTTTTGCCAATGGCGCTGTGGGCAATCCCTGGTTGATCTCCGTAATGCTCTATGTGACGGATGCTGCCTTTCTTCCTGAATATCGGCTAGGTACGGTTTTCTATGATCAGCGAGGCAAACTCGTTTTTAGAGCGGATTGCATTCCCATGCGCATAGTTATTTTTGAAGGGGATATCACGCATAGCATCGAAGCTTCGGAAATACCCCCTTCTATCAAAACATGGCGCATCTCCTGCGTTTTCAAATTAGTCCTCAATCCTAAGAATCCAGACCAATCTATTAAACAAAAATTTTCAGAATGGCTGTTGCGAAAATAATCTGTCAGCAAGTCTATTCCGCTCTCGCGGAATAGACCTTCAGATTTTTACAGAGATTGTATAGTGATTTAAAACAAGATTGAGAAAAATATGCAAGGAGGCTGCGAAAATTTTTTGTCTGGAGCGAGCGACCATTGTACGAGTACAAGGCGCGAGCGAAGACGAAAAATTTTCTGCAAAGCCGATGCGGGAGATTTTCTCAATATTGTTTTAAATTACTATAACAGGTGGTTTTGTCTAATTTTTGGAAAATATGTTCAATTCTACCATAGAGCTGTGTTTTTTAGAATTTGGGATAAATCGACTTCAATATTAGAAATATCATAGTCATGTCCCTGTGCCTTTACTGAAAAATTGTCGGGAAAATGATACTGCGAGAGCGATTGAGGTGAATCTTTATTACTAAGAGGAATGGACATAACTGAGTCCCTTTACCCCTTCTAGATTCCAGACAGGAAAATGGGTTGAAGTATCTTCTTCTTCTCCTATTTTATACATGGGAATGCCAAACTTAGGAGTAAAACTCTCATAGAATGCGCTTCTTGTCTTTCCTCGCAACCCGGAGGAAGAATAACTCAGTGCTAAGGACATTCTCAAAGCATGCGCTTTGCTCATGGCAGTCAGCATAAGTTGTGTCCCTATGCCGTTGCCTTTATGAGATGAGTCGATGGCAAGAAAAGCGACGTAATACTCAAGAGTATTTTTGTCTTTAGGGCATTGTGTAATTTTGGCAATTAAAAATCCGACGATTTGGTCCCTATCTCGTGCCAATAGAACATTCTCTGGATAAAAAATAGAAAGAAAGGACGGAGGTCTTTTTTCATAGTAATCTTGTGTAAGGTAGTTGTCGGCGAGTGTAGAAGGATATCTTAGTGCATCGCTCAATTCTTTTTCTGCCACTTGCGTTATGGCAGAATGGATTTCCTCCTGAGAAAATCTGCTGTTCCGCGCTTCTACAATGTAAATGGGTGTGGAATTAAGAAATTTCGGCAGCATATGCACTCTGAGTGTCTGGTCATAAGCTTCTTCCTGTACTCTGTCATGTCCCACATAGGCATTGATAATATTCAGTAGAACAGTGAGCATATGCGCATTCCCTGCAAAAACGCCAGCGGATCGAATGAGGGTGGATCGCGCTCCATCCATGCGTTTACTTGTTAGGGTGATATTTTCTATTTGATTAACATTAGTTGGTTTTGTTAAATAAACAGTTGACATTTTAGTCCTTTAGTTGTTTTTTTATTAAAAACTTTTTTATAAATCAACTTTAAAAAATTAATTTATATATTTCTGCAAATTTCTGCAAAGTTTTGAGTTTACTTGGGTATAAATTTTACTTAAGATATCATGTTAGGCCACTATGAAAAAGAAGATCAAGTTGGCCCTTGTCGGACGCCCTAACGTCGGAAAGTCAGCCCTATTTAACAGCATTTGCAAGAAGAGGATCTCCATCGTCGATGAGGCGGAAGGCATCACTCGCGATCGCCTCTACGCGTCGGCGGAATTGTTTGGCAAGCCATTCGAAGTGATTGATACGGGTGGGATAAACCCGCAGTCGCGCGTCGCTTTCCAAGAGGAGATCCGCAGGCAGACTGAGATCGCAATTGAAGAGGCGGATGCACTCGTCATGGTCGTGGACCTAAAAGCAGGGGTCACGGGTTTGGACGAATACGTAGCCCACTTGCTTTTGAGGACGGGCAAGCCCGTGGTCTTGGCTGTTAATAAAGTCGACGACTTTTTCCTGCGCGATGCCGTTTATCCCTTTTATTCTTTAGGCATTTCCCAGGTAGTCGCCGTATCGGCCGTGCACCATTATCAAATTGCAGAGTTATTAGAGGCTGCTTTAGGTGGCATCGCTCTTCCCGAAGAAGAAGAGGTTGCAGACCCATCGATTCGCGTGGCCATTGTCGGCAGGCCCAATGTAGGCAAATCCACTATCGTCAATTACCTCCTAGACGAAGAGCGCTGCGTGGTGAGCCCCATTGCGGGGACTACGCGCGATAGCATCGATGTCGATATCTGGGCAAATGATACGCGTTTTACGCTCATCGATACGGCGGGCATCCGGCGCAAAAAAGCGGAGAAGGAAGTTGTGGACAAGTTTGCCGCGGTGCGCACGCTTGGCGCTATCGAGCGCGCGGATGTCTGCGTGCTCGTTTTGGATGCCGTGCAAGGGATGACCGTTCAAGAAAAGCGCATTGCCCACGAAATCGAAGAGCAGGGCAAGGGATGCATTGTGCTCTTCAACAAATGGGATCTGGTAAAGGGATTCCGCATGGAGCATTGCAAAAAGAGCTTCGAGATAGACATACCCTTTTTCACCCATTGCCCTCTGCTATTTGTTTCAGGCAAGTCCGGGCGCAACCTGGACGGTCTTTTTGCGTTCGTGAAGCAGGTGCACGAGGAGCAAAACAGGCGCATCACTACGGGCCAGCTCAATAAATTCCTTGAGAAGGTCGTGCAGAAATACCATCCTCCGATGATCGATGGCAAGCGCTTGCGGATCTTTTACATGGCGCAGGTAGACGTAACACCCCCGCGCTTTGTGCTATTTGTGAATAATCCCGAGCTCATGGTCGACTCCTATAAGAAATACCTTCTCAATCAATTCCGCGAAGCGTACTCGTTTACAGGTGCCCCCATCGTCTTTATCTTAAAAGCGCGCACCCAGCGTCAAGACGGCGGCAAGTCACAAAAGCATTCCGTCGAAATCCCTTCCGAGGAAGATGTTGAGGAAGAAGATGTCTGCGAAGAAAGCGATTTAGATCCATCTTACTTTGCTTAGCATTCCAAACCGACTTAGTAAGTACGCTAGTGGGAAAGACAAGAATATTTCAATTCAACCCCAGATATCATTTTCGACAAGAGCTGCGGGCCTTTCTTGAGCGAGTTTATGAAACTTTACCCGAAGGAATGAAAAAAAATACTATGAAACACCCGTTAGGAAGCGTCCACGCCGTATAGGGAAGCCATTATTAGGAAAGCTCTCTCAGAGCTTGGTTTTGAATTAAAAGGAAAGTATTTTTCCCGATCTGATTGTCCTTATTTTCTTGAGTTTGCATCACCACCTGTTGCTGTAGGAGATCAACGAGTTGAAAAATTTAAAACATTGCATACACCGTTTGGTCAAATAGAATTGCTGATTCCAACAGATTGTGTAAAAGATAGGCTTGCCAGTTTTTTTCACTGGAATGATCGCCAAGCTTTAGAACAAGCTGTCATGGTTTTTCAAGATCAAAAGGTAAATCTCAAAGCAGTCGAACGTTGGTCAAAGGCGGAAAATCACCGAGATAAATTCGAAGAATTTATTAAAATTCTTAAGGCACGGGATTGTATTTGAAGAGCTTTCCGTCTTTTTCGATGGTTTTGTAAAACCATTTGTCGCGGTTTTCCCGGAGCAGGCGGTCGCAGCCTAAGGCAAAGCCCTTGAAAAAACCATATTTTTGAATGGCGTTGAGCATGTAGTTGGAAGAGGAGGGTTCGAAATGACTGCGCGGGCCGTCGACGGGCGAGAGCACGTTCTGATGGAAAAGGATCAATTTTTCCGCTCCGATGGAGAGCAAAGAGCTATGCGGAGAGGCTGTGGCGGCAGTATTTGCAGTGCCATAGAGCAGCTCTGTATCTTTGCCCCAAGGGGTGAAGTAGCCTGGCCGTGCGCAAAGGGAAAGCGGGATGAGGAGTAAGAGGAAAATCGATCGGCTAAAACGCATAATTCAACATCAAAATGGGGAAGAGCCTTTCTCTGTTCATCATCGGAGTGGCCAGTCCCTCGTAGAGGCGCTCATTGTAGTATTTAGCCTCTAGGCCGGCGCCGTAGATGCCCCCGAAGTACCATCCCGCTTCAAAGCTTGTAAAAATAACGCCAGCGGGAATGTTGCCGTCTTCAAAAAAATAGATCGAAGCTCCGATGAATAGGCCGTTGAGGAGCAGGGCGGTTAGGCCCGATTGCTTTTGGCCGAGATAAAAATAGCCCGCGCCAGGGATGAAGGCGTTAAGCGTTTGTGCGGTCGAGACGGATTTCTTTTGCGCCTCGTAGGTCTCCAAAAACTCTGTAAGGTAGGGGCGGGAAGGGGGTTGCTCGCTGATGGCGCTCACGCGTTCGATATCGCCTTGCAACAGCGCTTTGGAGAGGTAGAGCTTTTCCGCTTCGTCGGGAAAATAGACACAGATAAGTTGCAAGGTCCGTTGGGCTTCGCGCTCATTGCCCACGTGAATATAGGCGTCGTAAAGGATGAGGAGCATCTCGTGCAGAACGGGAAAGTTAACGTCTGCTCTTTTGAGCGAGCTGTTTTCAAAGGTGTAGATCACATCGTCCCATTTGAGGGCGAGGTAGTAGCAGAAAAAAATTTCATACTGGATTTCTAAGAGGCGGGCGCGGTTTTCTTGGCCAATGAGAATTTCCGCGCGCTTGAATGCCGTGATGGCCTGATAGAGATCCAGCTGCTTGGAAAAGCCGCGTCCAATGAGCAGCTCTTTTCCCCAATCCTGCTGTCTTTCTTCTTCAGAAAGCGGAGGAAAAGCCGTAGGGAGCGAGGCTAGATAGCGGTCTTGTACGGAGTGGTTCAATGCAGGTTCGATCTGATCGGGAACACGCGTGCATGCGGCCAAAACGCACAACAATAGCAGGACAAAAATTCTATTTTTCAGTGAGCGAGCGGACATCGACATCCGTCTATCATATGAAAAAAGGGCTTATTCGTCTTCTGGCGTTTTTACAATATTGAGCCCTTCGTCAAATTCTTCTTTCAACATAGGCAGGCGGGCTTGATCCTTGTAGAGCCATTCCTGGTGTTCGGTGAGCTGTTTGTACTGCTCGAAGGAGCGGATGATGACGGGGCGGATGAAAATAATCACGTTGGCTTTGCTATTGGTGCGGTCGTTTTCGCTAAAGAGAAGGCCGACTACCGGCAGGCTGCCCAAACAGGGAATGGCGGTGCGGAAATGCGCTTTGGTGTCTTGAATAACGCCGCTTAAAATTAAAAATTTATTATCTGGGACGCTGACGCGCGTCTCCATATGCGAGTGGTTCGTGGTGATTCCCGTGAGAGTAGTTGTAGAGAGGCTGCCGACTCCACCAACGACGGAGGAGAGGTCTTCGATAATTTCTAAAGTGATGATATCATTTTCACCCAGAATAGGCGTTATTGTTAAGTTGACGCCCACGTCGCGGTATTCGATGTTTGCCGTATTGGTCGTATTTGCCGTGATATTGGTGACCAACGAGCCGGTATAGGGGATGTTGTTGCCGACGAAAATTGTCGATTGCCGGTTGTCTTGCGTGATGATTTTTTGATTGGTGACAATCGTCGAATCGATGTCCGCTTGGAGCGCGTTAAGTAAAGAGCCCAGCGAGATGAACGATCTTCCCTTGTGCATGATGATGTCGCCGATGACGCCCAAATCAAATCCCGTGCTGAAGGGAATTGAGGTATTGATCGGCGTAGAGGTCATGTTAATCGGCCGCAAAGCGTTTGCCAAAGAAGGAAAGCCACCTTGAGCTCCACTAGCAGCCGAGACGGGGAAGTTGCCCGTTTGCATGACCATTTTGTTAAAGTACTGGAATTGTGATCCCCACTGCAGGCCGAAATTTTGAATATTGGCCAAAGCGGTTTCTATCACGAGGACTTCAATAAATACCTGTCGTAAGGGGATATCGATATTTTGAATGAGCTCTTTGAGTTTGACGAGCACATCCTGTTGGCCTGTGGCGATCAAAGAATTAGTCGGTTCGATCCACTGCAACGACTCAATCGCGTCGGCTAAGGAGGCGTTGGGATTTGCCGTTTTCATCAGATTCGTGGCGATGGACTTAAGGGCGCTTTGGATATCCACTCCCGAATGGTACTGCAGCTTGTAGACGAGAAAGCTTGTATTTTCAATGGTTTCAATGGCAGGTAAGCCCTCGGCGCCTGGCATATCGAATTTTTGAACCAGCTCCTGCACTTGGGCAATCGACGATTGGCTTCCCGAGATGAGCAGGGAAGAGGTCTTGGGAATCCATTTGAGGTTATTAATCGTATCAAAGAGTTCGGGATTGGACACGCCTGAATTGATAAGATTGTTCATAAAATCGCATAAGATGCCGATGAGCTCTTCCCCAGTGACGTATTTGGGCGTATAAATAGCAAAAGTTGCCGCATTGCGCGCAACGGGAATAGGGGTTTTCGAAGGGACGTCAAATTGCGATGTGATGGTTTCTAAGCGTTTTAATGCTTCCTCTTTTCCCGTAAACAGAACGGAGTTGTTTTCCTTGATGTATTTCATGCTGTCGACAGCCTGGGCGAGCGCCTGATCGCTGGGGTTGGATTTTTGCAACTCTGCTGAAAATGTCTTAAGGGAGGCCATGAATTGTTCAGGCTGCGCCGTGTGAAGCTTGTAGAGTAAGAAAGTGACATTGCCAACGGTTTGAATGGTGGGAACCGCACTGCTGATATCGATTGTGCCGATCAAGTTTTTCACTTTGTCGAGACTATCTTGAGTGCCGGTAAAGAGCACCGAGTTTGTCGTCTTTACATAGCGGCCAGACGCAATGGTCTCAAACAAAGCGGGATCGCTTAATCCTCCTGCTTTCATATCAGTTGCAAGATCTTGCAACACGATTAAAATTTCTTCCGCGGGAAGATACTGCGACTTATAGAAGTAAAAGGCTTGAGCGCCCGTGCCCGGAACATCCAAGTCAGCTATGAGAACTTTCAATTGTTCGATGGCATCGGCAGTGCCGCTAAGCACCAGGGCGTTTCGCGAGCGCACCCATTCGATTTTTTGAATCGCACTGATGAGATTTTGACTTTGTAGACTTGTCGAAGGAATTTTTTCCGCAAGCTGTTTAAGTTCTTGCATGACCAGATCGCCTTGAGCATTTTGCAATTTATACAGAAAAAATCCTTGCGCCATGGGATTTGCTGTGGGAGAGCTGTCGAAGGAGGCGATTAGGCTTTTTAAGCGTTCAATTGTACTAGTATCCGCAGTGACCGTAAACGATTGTGAATCGGGATTCCAGTGCAGTTCTTGAATGGCTTTAATTAAAGACTGATCAGCAAATGTATTGGATTTTTGAAGAGAAGGAATTAGTCCTTGCAGACCCTTTTGAATCTGTTCAGCAGAAGCAAACTGCGGCTTGTAGATAAAGACCTCGGTTACTCTAGTCTGCAAGGAGGGCGTGTCTATCTGTTTTAAGATGACCAGTATTCGCTCTAAGGATTGGGCATCTCCCGTAAAGAGAAGAGCATTTGTAGAGGCCACCCATTTCACTGATGCGAGAGTTTGCAAAAAGCTCTCATTGACCAGCCCCGAGTCCTTTAAATTTTTGTACGTATCTTGAATATAGCTATAGAGATCCTCTCCGCTTCGCCCTTGAGGGGTGTAGATGAGGAATGTCGATTTGATTCCCTTGATGGGGATGACATCAAAAGTCGGCAGGATGTCTTTTAACTTATCAATCGCAAAGGGAGTGCCGATGAAGACTAGACAATTGACGTCTTTATCGTAATGCATGCCTTCGATGGCTTTGATGAGGTCGACATCGGGGCGAGAAGAAGCTTTAAGGTAGTCTCTGAGTTGCTTGAGAGAGGTTGCTATTTGTTCTTCGGGCGCGCGCAGAATTTTATATATCAGGTACGTCGTTTTCGATGTCGTTGTAGAATCCAGCGATGTCAATATGTCTTTGAGTTGGGTGGTGATCTCTGCGCTGGCGAGAAAGATCAGAGAGTTAGTATCTTCCGCCTGCTCCACCCCTTCGATGGCTTGCTGCAGAGCGGGATGCTTTACCCTTTGCTCCTTCATCTGTGCGACGATCTCAAATAGCTCGGCAGTGATGTCTTTAAGCGTGCGATTTTGCACTTTGTACACATAGACACTTCTTTTTGCCTGAGGGCCTTGCATAGTCTCTTTCGGGGGGATGTCCAAATCCTCCATGACAGTTAGCGCCCGTTCGATGAGATGCGGCGTGGAAACGATGTAAATGGAATTGGTGTCGCTTTGCGGAACGAAAATGAGGGGATGGCCCTCAGTAAAAGGCGCCAGGATCTGCTGCGTAAGGGCGATCAAATCATTTAGGGCGACTGCTTTTACGACGTAGGTATCGATATCCAAAGGCGAGTGGGGACTGTCCAAGCTCAACAGCAGGGAGGCGATTTGTTCCACATTTGTCGCGATGTCTGTGATGATGAGCTGCCGTGTTTCAGCGGACACCTCGATGAGGGCGGTATCGGACATCATCGAGCGGATGATGTTAGCAATGGAGGTGATATTGGCATTCTTTATGCGGAAAACGCGCGTCACTAGTAAAGTGTTAGGTGGCGGCGCCTCGGGGTGTTCCGAAGAGATGATCGGTGGGACTTGGTGCACCCGGGTACTCTTAGTGAGAATGACGTTGCCATCCTGTTCGAGCAAAATCAAGTCGTGGATGCGCAGAACCTGCGCCATGGCAGCCATGACATTTTTAGCGGTGACAGGCTCTTCCGAAATCAAAGAGACTGTGAACTGCATGTCGACGTCTTCAAAAATAAAGTTTAAATTTGTCACTTTGCTCGCAAAACGCAAAAACTCGAGCATGGAAATATTGTTAAAATTAATCGTATACGTCTCGTTCTGCATCTCTGCGATTTCGTGAGGGCTTTTTGCGGCAATAAGCGGGTCATCCCCTACGGAGACATACGCGTGCAGAGCGTGAAAGCAGGAAAGAAAATAGGTGCAAAATGCCGTCTCGAAAAAATACAATTTCTTTCGGAAAACTTTCATAGCGCGAAAAACCTTGATCTAATTACTCTAACAGACGAAATTTCATTACATTGTAGAGATCCTAAAATACTTTTTGGATTATTGTAAACGGAGTTTGACAAGATGGAGAAAGAAATTTTAAATACTACACCTGCGTTCTGCAGCATGGAATACGTTACGGACAGCTTGGGGCGTGAGGTCTTGCTCAAGGAAGGAAGATATCAGGTGATGATGGAATGGGAAAAACCCTACATGCAGGCGTGTATTAATGCCTTGCGCCCTTTTGGCGACGTCTTGGAAGTGGGCTTTGGTTGCGGCTATTCGGCAACGCACATTCAAACCTATCAGCCCAAAAGCCACACGATCATCGAATACCATCCTACCATAGCCGAGCGCGCGCGTTTTTGGGCCAAAGATTACTCTCATGTGACCATCATTGAGGACACATGGCAAAATGCCCTTCCTAAACTCGGGGTTTACGATTGCATCTTTTTTGACGACTATCCCTTGGAAAGCCCCGAATACTTCGAAGAGCTAGAAAAACAAGTGAGCGGGTCTTCTTCCCTTCTCAAAGAGGGCCAGGAGTTTCTTTTTCAAGTGGAAAAGCAGCTTCCTTTTTTGACATCGCTTAAATATTCGCGGCAAGATATCGAAGATCTCTTGGCACAGCTCTCTCAAAATAATCCCGATGGAAAGCAGCTGCATTGCTTTTTGGAAGAGTTAAAACAAAGAGAGCAGATCACCCCGGAACTTTGCAGGCAGATGCAACAGCTGCTCGTTGAGCGCGGTTGGCTTTCTAAAACAGAGAGTGAAAAGATGCTTGTGTCTTCTATGCCTGCGCGCAAGCCACAAGAGCGCCTCATGCGATTTTTAAGCCAATGCCTCGCGCATCACATGCGGAAAGGATCCCGCTTTTCCTGCTTTTTGTCCGATCCTCTGGCCCCGTGGGAAAATGAACGCTTTTTCCACGATATCATAGCCAATCCTCACATCGAGTATCGAGAACAGCACCTCGATGTCGACGTCCCCGAAAACTGCACCTATTACGCCAAAGACAAAGCCCTCGTGATCACCGTCGAAAAGATGGATTAATGTGGCGTTGTTGCATAAATCGGCCGAAGGCGATTTATGCAACAAGGCCGATTAATAGAAGACCTCTCAAATAACTAAGGTTTCGTTGCTTTTGGGGGTTCTTTTGATCAGACAACCACTAGACAGCTAGCTGCTTGCTGGGAATTGCGCAACAAAGCACTCTCTGAGCAAATACAATTTTTTTGACATTATTGTACTTAGTAACATAAAAAACCGATAAGAAAGGTATTGTTTAATGGAAAAATTTTCTGCTTATCTTTTATGTCTACTCTCATCTTCGAGTTTATTTGGGACAACCGCTACATGGAACCTAAATGCTGCAGGAGACTGGAATGTAAATGGTAATTGGACCCCGTCTACCTTTCCCAACGCTATTAATGATATTGCAAATTTTCTCAATGTAATCACAGCCCCACGTACTGTTTCTCTTGGAACAGGAGCTCAAAATATTACTATAGGCTCTCTTAATATTGATTCTGGACAAGCTTATACCATTCAATCCGGGCTTGCTGGTAATACGTTAATTTTCGATGTCAGTGCAGGTTCTGCAGCTCTAAATGTAACTACCATAAACGGGAGTGCAACTCATTCCATTACCACTCCTATTACTTTAAATGACACGTTGAGCGTTGCTACAAGCACTCCGACAACTACAATACTGGGAAGCATACAAGGTCTAGGAGGGATTACAAAAACGGGAACAGGGCAATTAGAATTCTCAGGTACTTCTTCTAATACTTATACGGGTTTAACGACTCTCTCAGCAGGCACTTTACTCCTAAATAAAACAACAGGGCTCAATGCGATTGCTGGCAATGCGATGCTTAATGGAGGGAGTTTGCTCTTGGGGGCTGCCGATCAAATCTCCAATACCTCTACGGTGACTATTTCAGGTAGTACGTGGAATTTACAAGGTTTTGCAGAAACGATTGCGACATTGAATTTCAATGCAGGAACGCTGACACAAGGCGGAGCTACGCTGACCTTAGGGAGTGCAGGGACTGCTCTTTCCATGCGAAATAGAAATATAGCTGGGCCTATAGCTCTGACGGGCGGAGGCTCGATTGCATTCGACCCCAGTAGTAATGGGACAGCAACGATTAGCGGCGCTATCGATCTTGGAGGTAATATAACAACTTTTAATATTGCCAATGGGTCTGCCATTACTGATATGAATGTGACTGGAATCATCAGCAATGGAGGGATAACGAAAATCGGAACAGGGCAATTACGATTATCGGGCAATTTCTCCAATACTTATATGGGCTTAACAACTATCTCAGAAGGCGAGTTAGCCCTTTTTAAATTAGGGGGTAGCATTGCGATTGCTGGAGATGTGCATATTGATGGGGGTAGTTTACTTCTGGCGGCAGGTTCGGCTTCCGATCAAATCGCCAATACTTCTACAGTGACCATTTCAAGTGGTACGTGGGATTTAGAAAGTAACGCAGAAACGATTGCGAAATTGGATTTCCAAGGAGGAACGCTGACACAAGGCGGAGCTATGCTGACCTTAGAGAGTGCAGGGACTGCTCTTTCCATGCGAAATACAAGTATAGCTGGGCCTCTATTTTTTCCGTTCGGGGGCTCGATTGTATTCGACGCCGCTAGTAATGGGACAGCAACAATTAGCGGTTCTCTCTTGTTTGCATCTACTATACACACTTTTGATATTGCTAATGGGTCTGCCGCTACTGATATGAATGTGAGTGGGGACATCGTTGATGGAGGGATAACGAAAATAGGAACAGGGCAATTAGAATTCTCAGGCGCTTCCCCCAATTCTTATGGGGGCTTAACAACTATCTCAGAAGGCAATTTACTCCTTAATAAAACAGCAGGAGTCAATGCGATTGCTGGAGATGTGCAGGTTAATGGGGGGAATTTACTTTTGGGAGATGCTGATCAAATTGCCGACGGCTCTACAGTGACCATTTCAAGTGGTACGTGGGATTTACAAGGTTTTGCAGAGACGATTGCGAGATTGGATTTCGAGGGAGGAACGCTGACACAAGGCGGAGGTGTGCTGAGCTTAGCGGGTGGCGGGCTTTCCATGCGAAATACAAGTATAGCAGGGCCCATAGCTCTTACGGGCGGAGGCACGATTGCATTCGTTGCCACTAATAATGGGACAGCAACGATTAGCGGCCCTATCGATCTCGGAGCTAATACGATAACTTTTAATATTGCCGATGGGTCTGCATCTACGGATATGGATGTGAGTGGAATCATCAGCAATGGGGGAATAGTGACAGAGGGAACAGGGCGATTAGAATTCTCAGGCTCTTCCCCCAATACTTATACGGACTTAACGGAGATCACCTTTGGCGACTTTGGCGACCTATTCCTTAATAAAACAGCAGGAGTCAATGCGATTGCTGGAGACGTGCTTCTTGAGGGGGGTAATTTAACTTTGGGGGCTGCTGATCAAATCGCCGACAGCTCTACAGTGACCCTTGCAGGTGGTACGTGGGATTTACAAGGTTTTGCAGAGACGATTGCGACATTGGATTTCGAGGGAGGAACGCTGACACAAGGCGGAGGTGTGCTGAGCTTAGCGAGTGCTGGGACTGCTCTTTTCATGCAAGATACAAGTATAGCTGGGCCCATAACTCTTACGGGCGGGGGCGCGATTGCATTCGTCGCCGCTAATAATGGGACAGCGACGATTAGCGGCACTATCGATCTCGGAGCTAATACGACAACTTTTGATATTGCCGATGGGTCTGCATCTACAGATATGGATGTGAGTGGAATCATCAGCAATGGCGGTCTTAATAAAACGGGCTTGGGAACTCTTGTATTAACAGGTGCCAATACTTATTCAGGAGGTACATTGGTAAGTATGGGGACATTGCAAGGCAATACAACGAGTTTACAAGGAAATATTACAGATAACGCAACCCTTGTATTTGATCAAACAAGCACGGGAACTTATAGCGATCAAATCAGTGGCACAGGAGCCCTTATAAAACAAGGATCTGGAACGGTGATTCTCTCCAATGTAAACTCAGTGGGAGGAACAACAACAGTAAGTGTGGGGTCCTTAGCCGTTAATGGATCATTAGGTGGGGCAGGAACATTAATTGTTTCTCCAGGCGCAACATTACAGGGCACAGGGACAATTTCTAAAGATAGCTTCATTAGCGGAGTACTCGCTCCTGGAAATAGTATTGGCACCATTCATTTTATAGGCGCGGAGACTTTGATGGCTGGATCGACCCTGGAAATCGAGCTCAATCCGGCTACAGCTGATTTAGTCGATATTGTAGGCACTCTGAGTATTCAACCGGGGGCTAATTTACATATTCTTCCAGATCCAGGACACTATCCTTCGACTTTTCTATATACGATTGTGCAAACGTCAGGAGGAGTGACTGGAACTTTTTCTTCTGTGACGAGCGCATTGCCACTTTTTGCAGGTAGTGTTACGTACACACCTTTGGATGTCTTATTAGAGATCTCCGTCATTCCTTTTGGCACTATTATTCCTGGAGGGAACGCAGGAGCTGTAGCCAAATGCCTCGATCAGCTCGCTGCTACTCCTTGTAGCAACCAATTAGCTGTCATTGCGTCGCTGCACACTATTCCAACAGAAAAAGAGCTCAAAGAAGCTCTTCTTCAAATGCAACCCTCTGCCTTTACCTCTCTGGCAGTTGTGCAAGAAAATGATCTTTCTTATTTGAGAAATACTCTATACAATCGCATGGAAACCAAGCTGCATCCCTACTGCTGTGACAACTCTCCAGAAAATGATGTCAAAAATAACAAAATAAGCATTAAAAGGGAGCGGAATTTAACTTTATGGTTAACAGCTCTGGGTGCGCATACTAAGCAAAATAATCATCGCGAAGAGCCGGGATTTAAGGCTGATTCTCCAGGAATTTTCTTAGGACTAGACTCTAATTTTGGCCAAAAATCTTGTCTGGGCGGAGGCATAGGCTATACCCATACTCACATGCATTGGTCACAAAAACGCGGGAAAGCCGATGTTCAAGGAGGCTATGGGACAATATATGGTCGATGGGCATCTCCTCACGCTTATATGCAAGGCTCTTTAATTGGGGGGTATAGCTTCTATTCTACTTATCGAAACATCGCATTTGGAACTGGTATTACAGCCATCAAAGAAACTGCTAAAGGTCATCACGATGGCATGGAAGGCTCTGTCCATTTAAAAACGGGGTTTAATTATGGTTGCCGTTATATCACTTTTTCTCCATTCATTGGATGTGATTACTTTTATGTCCATGAAAATTCTTTTCATGAACATGGAGCTGAAAGTTTGAATTTAAAAGTAAAAAGTAAAAATGCAGACCTTTTATCGAGTGAAGCAGGCATTGATTTGTCTCACTGCTTTGGACAGGCTAAAAAATCTTTTACTCCTTTTGTCAAGCTCAGTGTTATTCGTGAAAGCCGCTTTAAAGGTCAAAAAGAAAAAGCATCTTTTGAGTGTGGATGTGATTTCAGCGTATCTGGCCTATACCCTTCAAGAACATTAGCCGGAGTTGCTTTAGGATTTAGTGCTAATGCACTCACTAAAGCTCTTTCTTTGTTTTATCAAGGGAAATTTGGCAATTCATATAGTGATAACTCTTTATATTTGCAATACTCTTTCAAATTTTAACATAGCTGTTGCTTCAACCATGTTGTGCGCAGTTTCGGGCTTTTCGCGCAGATACCAATAGCTCTGCCCGTAATTGTAAAAGAGCTGGCTTCCAGCCGCAACGGGCTGCGTAGCTAAAAAAATGAGATGGTAATAGCCTTTATAAAAGACGTGCAGCGGCTTTAAATTAGGCTCAAAGCTGTGATTGATGAAGCGGGTGAGATTGCCCTGCGTGGCATCGACGACAAAGCTGCGGCCGATTTCATCTGCGACAGGATACTCATAGCAATAGTTGTTTAGGGGCTCAAAGTACCTGCGGTCGTTTTTACGCACAATGCCCGTATATTCGCCCACGTAGGCTCCTGCTTCTACGTCCTCTTGCGCGAAAAGCCCATAGCCCACGCGTGCGTTAACCCAGCGAACAGAGACTGCCGGAATATAAGCTTTTTCGATATAGCTGTGGAACCGCTCCCCCAGCTCTAAAGATTCTACAGAAATGTCTTTGTTGTCCTGTTTATCGATGCCCCTGGCATAGACGTCTTCGCGCTGCTCGACGCTCTCAAAAGCAATCTGCGGAAGATAACGAAATTGCAGATGCTCTTGCAATTCTTCTAAGGTGTATGTCTTTTCATCAAGTAAGTATTTCATATTGTACCATTTGCAAAAAATAAAGTCATATTTGACACCGTCGGCTTAGCAATAAATTTTTGGTCTTCACTCAAGCCTTGCCATCGGCAACGGTCGCTCGCTCTAGACGCAAAAATTTATGCTGCCTTCTTGTCAAATATGACTTTATTTTTCGCGAATGGTATTAAGCGATGCGTTGGATGCAGAGCAGAGCTTTGGGGTAGCGAATCTGGGCGAATAGGGGGAAGGCTGAGACCTTTTTCAAGATAAACTCGGCTTGCCTTTGCGCGGAGAGGGCGAGATTTTCGCGAATAGCCTCGATTAGGGCGTCGTTCATCTGGGCGCGCTCTTGTTCGAGGGAGTCGCTGGGCAAGGCGAGGGAATCGAGGATGAGCATATCCCCG
This sequence comes from Rhabdochlamydiaceae bacterium, assembly GCA_036493355.1. Lineage (GTDB taxonomy): Bacteria > Chlamydiota > Chlamydiia > Chlamydiales > Rhabdochlamydiaceae > JABDFI01. The sequence goes on along the minus strand of DASXPV010000048.1, from coordinate 31,154 downwards.
GGGTTCCAATTATCGACGATTTCGGAAAAAGAGGAGTGGATGTCGAAGCCGAGGAGCGGATTGTGCGAGCGCAGGCCGCGGGGGTGCGTACTGCCCTGAGGGATGTGAAAAAGAGCGTTTAGGCCGCATGAGGCATAGGTAAGCATGTTCTCTAGGGGATCGAGCAAAAGCAGCGAAAGGGCGAAGTGGAGTTTTAAAGAATCTTCGCAGAGCATGCGATTGAGCAACTCCATGAGAGATGCTGGCTTGACGGCGGGTTCTTTTTCGGAAGCTGTGGCGTGCAAGTGCGTGCGCAGCATGCCGCGCAGAGCGGCGATGGAAATGCCTGATTCGGCTCCGGTGGAGGTTGCGCAGGCGAGCACAATCAAAAAAGTGCCGTTGCCCAAGTGAAAAAAATCGTAATAGAGGCCGGCTTGGGCCATTCCCTTAGCGCGCGCAACGCCCAGATCGATCTCGTTCCAGGAAGGAAGGGTAATGGGCGAGAGGCTCAAGACCGCTTTGCTCACTGTCTCTTGCATTTCTTTGATCTGATCGCTGCCGGGTCTTTCGCGTTCGAGCTCGCCTGATTTTAAGTACTGGGAAATGTCTTGAATGAATTCGGCGATGTTCTGATACCGCTCCTTGGGGGAGATTGCAAGCATTTTGTGCGCGATTTGCCTTAAGGTTTTAGGCAAGGCAGTGAGATTGAGATGTCCAAAGCTCAACTTGCCTAAGATAAGCTCGTAAAGAATAACGCCCAATGAGTAGATATCCGAAGCAAACGTGACCTGCGCGGGGTTTTCTTTCTGCTCGGGGCTCATGTAATGCGGGGTGCCTAGAAAGCGACTTTCGGAGAGCTGTTTGACGTCTTGGTTTTCATCGCGGAGCTGAGCGATGCCAAAGTCGATGACGCGGATTTCTCCTTCTTCGTCGATGAGGATATTCTCTGGTTTTAAGTCCCGGTGGATCACTCCGTGGGAATGCAAATGGCGCAGCGCGTATGCGACCTGCAGCACGATCTCGATAGCCCTTTTCATTGACAAACTGTGCTGCAAAATGAACTGCTTCAAGGAGACCCCATGGATAAATTCCATGGCGATATACAACCCTTTTTCCCATTCTCCTTGGCCGAAGAGCTTGACGATATTGGGGTGGTTGCTCATCTCGATAATGTGCGCTTCTTGCAAGAAGCGCTCTACGGTTTCGGGGTGCGTCACAAAAGAGGGAGAGAGCACTTTAATGGCCAGGGGCTGGCGCGACTGGGGATGCAGTCCCAAATAGAGAAGGCTCATCCCTCCCTTGTTGAGAAGTGATTCGATCTTATAAGGGCCTATGGCCTCGGGAAGAGGAGGAAGCTCGCCTGAGGTGAGATCGGGAATGGTCTTTTGCTTGTAAAAGGAATGATCAAGCATTAGTCTCCCAGGTGCAAGATTTTAACGCCCAGAACATCGCCTAATTTGATCAGTTCTGCTTTTGCGATTTTCTTTCCTCCGATGGAAATGTCGACTCCCTGTTCGGGGCGAACGGGAAGCTCCAGCACATTTCCCGGTTTTAATTGCAATAATTTGTCCAGGTTGATTTTTAGCCTCGCCACCTCCACCATCAGTGACAGCTGGATTTCTTGAGAAGAAATGATCTGTTCCGCGGGGTTTTCCTCATTTTCGGGAGACCAGAGATGTTCTCCTTCTCCTGTCTCCTCGGGCGGCTCGGCCTCCGACGGCTCGTCTTCGTCGGAAAAGTGTTCATTTTCATTCATGATTTCCTCATGGTAATAGGCATAATCGATAACTTTTATTCCTTCGGCTTTTAAGCGGACGCGCAGAAGAGGGATGGAGTTCAGCATCAGCTCCGCTCCTCCTTTATGCGTGATGGGATCGAAAGAGCATTGGTCCAGCGCGATAAAATCTCCCACTTTGACCTTGCTCCACTCGGAATGGAGCAGTTTTACCTTTCCTACTACCGCGGGCAGGGTAAGGCTAATCTCCTGCGCAAGAGGGTTATCTCTTAGTGAAACGGGCATCATGCTGAAATGCGCTTTAAAAGCATGGCGAAATGCGTCCGAGCAGGCGATGCGGCCCCAGAGGGTGTGTTTGGATACATGTACGGCGACATCGAAGCAGAGAGACTCTTGAGCAAGCCAGGGGCGCTGCACCGCCAGTTTTACGGACAGATCACCCAAAGCGCCCATTTCATCGATTACTTGAGCGACTCTCAGAAGCAAAAAATGGTAAAAACCTTCTTGAAAAGCAGAACTGGTAAACCCTTTTATGTGGTTGGACGCAGAGAGCGCTGCAGCGTTCAATTTACGCACATCTTCCTGCCCCATGAGCCAATAGAAGGGTTCTACAAGCGGCGTCAATTCCAGAGCGACTTTAAGGGGGTTTGTGCCTAGGCCTAAAAGGACATCCTCCGCGGAACGCAGCTGGGTATTTGCAATGGAGAGGGAAACATGGCTTAAGGAAAGCTCGCTTGCGATTTTTTGGGCAAGCTCTTCTAAGGGAAAGACGGAGGGGAAGCCCCAAAGGGGAATTTCTTTGAGTTCCTCAAGCGAATCGCTGATCTGTTTGACCCAGAAAAGAGGTGCATTCATCAGGAATCCCTTTTGCGATCGTTGTTTTCTTCTTGGTTGCGTCGGTAATAAAGGGAGTTTTCCTCTTGCAGTTCTGTAGTTAAGCGATGTACGCTAAATGCAAATCTGTTGCTTTCGAAAGCAGCCAGAAGAGATCCCGTATGCGCCGCGAGTAGATGCAAGGCGGCCTGCTGTAAGGCGATTTCCACGTTGAAAACTTTAGGCGCTGTGCTAAATTCTTTAATGGTAATTCGCGTTCCAAAAAAGGGAGATGAGGAAAATTGCGACCCATCTAAAAAAAGCGTGGTCTCCTGTTCTCCCGAAGAGGTCATGACGAGCATTGTGGCGGCCATCTTTTCAAACAGCGCCTCCACCTCAACAGAAAGAGGCGATAGGGCAGCCGTGGACGCAACGGAGGAGGTGGCCGCGGACGCCACTGGCAACGGAGAGGGGGATGCGCAAGCAAAGCCGCATGCTTCCTCGGCGACGGAGTCGGAAGATTTCTTCTCCTCCTTTTCCTTGGCGGACATCCACTCTTTAAAATGCTTACCCTGCGCTTTTGCAGAGGCGCGATCGTGGGAGTAATGGGGAGGAGTATGTGCCTTGGCGATTAAATCTTTAGGTAGTTCAGTCATCTATTTCTTTTGGTCCTGTTTTCCTCCGGAAGGAGGTTCTTTTCTTCTCACAAGCGGCGGCTTTGCCAGCAATCCTGTTTCCAGCCGGTTTACCCGGAAGGCGTAATTGCCATATTGGAATGCCGCCATCAGGTCCTGCGCATTCCCCTGGAAAAGCGACAATGCCTCCGGTGTGCCGTTGATTTGGATATTGTAAGCAAGTGGAGCACTTTTATACTCGTGTATTATAATTTGTGCCCCAAAAAAAACAGAAGAGGCAAATTTAGGCGCATTTAAAGTAACGACGGTTTCCGTAACTCCCGAGGCGGACATGACGCTTATCACCCCCACCATTTTATCAAAAAGGTCCATGACTTCGGGATGCAAAAGGGTGTAAGGGTTGATCGGAGCCGGGGCCTCAGGCGCGGGAATAAACGCCGGAGGGGCCATTTGGCCGGCCGTTGCCGCAATTCCTTCCACTTCTTCCTCTTCTTTTTTTTCCTGTTCGAGGTAATCGGAAGCCGGCAAAGGGGTGATAGGGCTGATGATCTGCTCTTCTGCTTCTAACTCTTCGGCAGCCCCGGGCCTCATTTCCTTTTTAGGTTTTTCCTTTTCCACAAACTGTTCGAAAAACCCCCCGGTCTCCTCGCTTTTTGCCATGGGCGGTGTTTCGATTTCTTCGGCGGTAATTCCCTTTTCTTCCTCAATCGATAGGGAAGGCGTGCCTTTGGCTTGTTTGTGCTCTTCTTTGGGCTTAGGAGGGCCTATTTGGGGCTTGGCCTGAGCAGGGGTCGGCAATCCCATCGGGGCTTGCTTTTTCTCCTCTTCTTTGGGCTTTTCTTGCTCGGGGTAGGTGGTCTCGGGGCTTTGTAGGGTGGGCTCTGTAATGCGCTCTGGTTCTACAGGATTATAGGTAATTTCCGGTTGGGATACGGAAGTGGGCTCTTCGTAGGGAAAAGAAGCTGGAGCGGCAGGCGTCTCCTCTTCAGGGATGCCGAAAGATTCGGAAATATCCGGGATTTCCAATAGGCTCAAATCCTCGGGGGCTTCTTCTTCTGGCGGCGGGGCCTGCATTAAAGGGGCCTGCGGGGCAGATGGAGGCCCAGATCCAGGCATCTGTTTGGTGGGTTGCGCTGACTTCAAGGGAGAAACGCCGCTTCCCTTGTCCATTTCCAAAGGGCTTACTTTTTTGGATTTCCCCTCAAGAGAAAAAGGGGTGACGTGTTCTTTGGGAGGCGCTGCCGTTCCTTCTTTGCCCTCCGTCTCGTCTTCGGCCTCTTGTTTATGCTTGCGTTTTTTTTTCTGCTCGGAATCCGTCTCGCTTACCTTTTCTACTTTTTTCCGCATCTCCTGTTGAAACTTGTCCGTGTCAACAATGCGCTGTGATTTTTTTCCGTGAGCAGGCGGGAGATGCGCTCCTGGACCCGGGACATGAGGCATATCTACCATAGCTTCCCTAGTTATTCTTGTTCTTTTTTGGTTTTTTAGCATGCCCTCGGGTTTTCCGATTATGCAGCGCGGAACCCATTTCATCTGTTTCCACGCCCTCTTTTTGAGCGGCAATGGCCTTCATTTCCTTTTCCCACTCTTCGCGGTGCATGCGCAACTTTTCCACATCCTGCTGCTTTTTTAGCAAATCCAATCGCGCCAGCTCCACATTGCGCTGCGCTGCTTCGACCCGTTTCTTCTGGTCGACGACTTTGACCTCTTTTTGAGCAAGCTGCTGGTCGACCTCTTTGAGGTAATAGCGCATCTGTTGAATCTTATCGGAAGGGGCTCCCTCGTCCATCTTTTCTCGCAGCTGCGTCAGTTTGGCAAAGCGGTGGTCTTTTACCTTATCCCTTTCTTTTTCCACAGCGCGCAATTTATTTTCTTCCTCTTCCAAGAGCCTTTTTTTCTCGCGCAAATTCTTTTCCGCTTCTTCTAATTTCTTTTGTTTGATGAGAACGAGCTGTTCTAAGGGATAGGGTTCAGACATGCCTACCCCCTACCTAAAAAGGGCGCGCAGCTGTTGGAGCGTTTCGTCAAAACTCGATTGTTCTTCAATGGTTTGCCTTAAAAAACGGTTCGCTTTGTCGATGTATTTAATGGCAAAATCAGCACTTTTGTCCGATCCGGGTTTATATTCGCCAATGCGGATGAGCAGCTCATTCTTCTTGTAATTGGCGAGCACTTCTCTGAGTTTTCCAATGAGCTGCAGGTGCTCTTTGTCGCAAATATGCGTGAGAATACGGCTGATGGAAGCGAGCACGTCGATGGCGGGATAATGGTACTGCCGCGCCAGCTCGGAGGAGAGGATGATGTGACCGTCTAGGATGGAACGCGTCTCGTCCGAGACTGGCTCGTTCAAGTCGTCGCCTGCGACGAGAACGGTGTAAAACGCGGTCATCGATCCCTTTTCGGAATTGCCCGAGCGCTCGAGGAGGCGGGGAAGAATGGCGAAAACGGAAGGAGTGTATCCCGCTCGCGCGGGAGGCTCTCCGGCGGCCAAGCCGATTTCGCGGATAGCTCTTGCAAAACGCGTCACGGAGTCCATCATCAGGATCACGGTTTTGCCCTGTTCGCGGAAATACTCCGCGATGGCCGTGCCCACGTACGCGGCATTGATGCGCATCTGCGCTGCTTGATCCGAGGTCGAAACGATGACCACCGAGCGCTGCAGCCCTAGGACCCCCAAGTCGTTTTCCAGGAATTCCCGTACCTCTCTGCCACGCTCTCCGATCAACGTGATGACATTGACATCTGCCTTAGCGTTGCGCGCAATCATGCCCAAAAGAGTAGACTTTCCAACGCCCGCTGCCGAGAAGATCCCCATGCGCTGGCCTTTGCCGCACGTTAGCACGCCGTCGATTGCCCTTACGCCTACCGACAGCGGCTCTGTGATCATTTTGCGCTTTAAGGGATCCGGCGGGGCTCCCATGACCGAATAGCTCTCGTCGAGATGCAGCTCCCCATGCGTCTCCTTGTCGAGCGGCTGGCCCAGACCGTTTAAGACGCGCCCCAGCAGCTGCGGCCCCACTTTGATATGCATCGGCATGCGCAAAGGAATTACTTCCGAAGAGGGGCCTATCCCCGTCATATTTCCCAAAGGAGAGAGGTAGACCTCCTCGCGGGTAAAGCCGATGACCTCCGCCATGAGCGCATCGCCGCTGTCGCGCTTGATTAAGACCACTTCTCCCATTTTGACTTGAGGGATAACCGCTTTTATCAGCATCCCCACAATTTCCGTGATGCGGCCATGCACCGTCGTGAGTTCCAGCTCATCGAGGTGCGAGATCAGTTTTTCAAAATTGGGTGGCGGCTTCATGCTATTCTAGAGTTGTACGTTCATAAGGAGTTTGAAAGCAGAGACGGCGTTTGACAGAAGAACAGAGCTAAACTCCAGCTCTTGCTGCGCCTTGTTCAATTTAACCTGGATCATCAGAAAATCCCCTGGGTTGAGGGATTTGCCTTTCTCTTGAAGGCCTTGCAAGTGCGTCTGTGCGGCTTCCAATTGCTGTTGTCCATCGCCGACGAGGGCGAGAAAACGCCCCAAGGGCCCTTTAAATTCAGAGGTAGAAGGCCCCCCTGGTATTTCGGCGCCCATCTTTGTATTGGCAGCCCGCAGATGCGTGGTCGCGTCGTTCATTTTGTTTTTCAGCAGGTATTTTTGCGAAGGCTTGAGCTTCAGCCCCGGTTGGTTGATATTGGTCGAGATGTCCCCCAAAGTGCTTTGCGCCTGTTTTACTTGAGTCATTAAATTGGTCAAAGTAGGCGCAGATGTCGAAAGCGGCGTGCCTTGCGCAAGCTCAAAAGGAGATACCATAGAGGTTTTTCCCGTCGCGGCTGAAGTGGCGCCTTTGCCTTCTTGCATGAGAGAGGAAAAAGGCAGCTGCCCGACAGGGAGTTTTTCTTCTCCAGAAGTGATGGGAGATGTAGAGGCGATGTTGGTGACGTCGGTGACGTCCCCAGGCAGAGATGGCCCAGGAATAGCTGGATTGGTCATACTGTATTATCCTAGAGTGACGAGGTTATTGCAAAACTCCAATGTGGTGACTAAATTCGCGCTTTTTACGCAGGTTCGTTTCTTCATAAATCGCCTGCATTCAATCGTGCATGTCAATTTACGAAGAAACCAACCTGCGTAAAAAATCATCAAATTTTGTCGCCAAAGCGAGTTTTACAATTACCTCTGATTATTTCTTTGGTTTTTGCGATGTCGCGGGAGAAAAAGGCGTTTTAACAAATTTCTCCACAAATGCCAGGGCGTTCTTTGCCAAATCTTTCACCATGGGATCCGAAGCGTTCTTTGCGGATTCCGTAAGGACCTGTTCGCCGCGGGTTACGTCTTTGGGATTTAGGGATAGGCTTAAGCCCAAAAAAGCCTTTGCCATGTCGTTGTGCGGGTCGTCTTCCAAAACCTCTTCAAAAATTTTCGCCGCCTGTTTGAGTTCTAATTTACACAGGTGCAAATAGCCCATGCCGACCTTGGCAAGGGAATTTTTAGGATCGAGCGTTTGCGCCGCTTTGAATAGCTTGATGGCCGCATCCTCGTCTCCCTGATTGATCGCGACGAAGCCCGCCTCTGCAAACAAGATAAAGTGTTCCTTGTATTTTTCCAAAAGTGCCATATTCCCGCCTTTTTTAATTTTTCAATTACGATCCTTTTTGGTTGCGCACTGAGTTCATGATGACCGATTGCACCTGCGATATCAAGTTGGAAATCGATTCTCCGATCTGCGTCACCTGGCTCATCGAAAATTGCAAGAGCAAGAACTTACCGGGTGTAGCTGCAGAGACCTGGCTGGCTACCGCGCGGACTTGAGACATCACAGTACTTTGCAATTTCATGTACTGTTGAATCAATTGATTGAAGGATATGGTGCACCATGGGGTCATTTTCTCTGACATTGTTCTTCTCTCCGTGTCTATTTCTTGTTAGCAATGCGCGTTAAGACTCTCTGCAGCGCTGCATAACCGTGCAGTAAAATTCCCAAGTCATCAAATTCCTCAGAACCGGTTCCCGATCTTAGAGCACCTTTGATTTCATGGATTTTCTCCTCGATTTTTTTCAGGAGCTCTTTATTTTTTGCAGGCGAAGCTTTGAGTTCTTTTTCTAAATCGAATTCAAAAAGCGCCCTTCCTTTTTTTTCTAATCCGAACATATCAGTGTGCTCCAATAGTTAGTCATAGAACCTCTTGCGCATTTACGTTTCTGTCTCTTCGGCCAAAATAATCCACAAAATCGACGAAGCCTTAATTACGCAAGAGGTTCATTATTGCAGATTGTAGTTAATTCTAAATTTTAATCCATCTTTTTCGAGCAATATCATTGTCGGTAAGATTCCCGTGACTACCATTCCATCTATTGTATCGCCGAGACTTAAAATCTTTCCGTTAATCACAATAAACATATTCTGATCGTCCTTTTTGGAATACCCCGAAACAGCGTATTGCGCGGAAACATCGATGCGCGACGTTTCGCCCGCCGTATAAACGACGAAGTTCTTCACCGAGCGGATTCCCTTGAGCGCTTTAAAGGCATCCAGCGTGGAATTAAAAGGGTGTGTTTGCTTTTGGTCCACTCTTCCCGCCAAAACCAGCTCCCCGTTGCTCAACTGGAAAGTGACCCCGCTGAATCCCTTTTCCACGAGCATGCTTTGGATTTGCGTCTGCAGGTTTGTTTCGACGATCACTTGATTGTCCAAACGGTCTAAATAAGGGAAATTCAGGTTAATATAATCCGTTAACGCTTGTGTCTGTTCTAAAGTTTGCAAATATCCACGCAGGACAAATTTTCCCGGCGCTGGAGAGTGGATCGAGACACCCACCCAGTTGGGATTGGTCATCAAAAGGGCGTTCATATTCTCCCAGACCAGCTCGTCCACGACAACATTGTCTTCTATCGCGCGTATAAAAGGCAAGTTATGCATTTTATATAATAATTCTTGTTTATCAACGCTTGTTAATACGTGGCCAATTAAAAAGATCTTTTCATTTGCGGGATTGTAAGAAAACTGAATGTCGGGAAAAGAGCTGAGTACCTTTTTAATCTCATCGCTCTCATCGACGACCTTGACCACGATGGGCTCGGATTTAAACAAGGCGAGCAGAGCTACGCACCCGATGAGCAGCGCCAAGCACAATGCAGCCGCCAAAATGAGATGGCGCATGGGAATGATCGTGTCTTTCCACTCGCGAGGTAAGGGCGCCGCCGCCGCTTCTTTGGGGAACGCTTCTGCCCCGGCGGGCATCTCCTCTTCGGGCCTTCCCATGACAACGGTAGGCGGGGAGATGATTGTCTCGTGGATCTGCTCGCGATCGATCACGAGAAAAGAGGTCGTACCCACGGCAATGAGGTCTTGAGGGGAGAGCAGCGTTCTCTGCGCGCTGAGTTCTCCGTTGATGAGCACCCCATTGCGGCTACCCAAATCCTCGATGAACACCTGGTTGTCCTCGTCCACGATCAGGCGTGCATGCTGTCGCGAAACGCTCAAGTCTTGAAAGACGATATCGCACAGATGAGGATCTTTCCCCACGATATAAGTAGCGCCCCTTTGCAAGGCAAATTCCGCGCCGCTGTTGGGCCCGGCAATCACCTTGAGGATCCAGCGCGCTTCCGCCGTCGATTCGACGCTTACCGAAGAGAGGTCTTCTCCCTCCACGGGGTAGTCTGGCGCGTGCGCCTCCTCCTCTGGGGCGGGGAGCATAACCGGCTGCTCCGTAAAACGGAAAAATGTGCTGCCGATCTGGAGAATGTCTCCCTCTCGCAGCAGTACGGGCTCTGTGATCACTTTGCCATTTTGCGTGGCGGGGTTGACCGAGCTGAGATTTTCGAGAATATATCCTTCTGCCGTAAGGCGGCAGATCACGTGTTTGCGCGAGACCATGGAGTCTTCAAGCAGGACGTTCACCTCGTCGGCATCGCGCCCTAAAATCCATTCTTCGCCTTCTTCAAAACGCACGATGAGCCCCGCAAGAGGGCCCTCTTCTGCAATGAGATAACCTGCCATTCGCTTAAATCCTTCCTTCCTCTGCGGCCTCTACGTGGCGGAATAGCTCCGCTTTCCAGTAGTCGATGTAATTGGCGAAATCTTCTAACGCATCGCGAAACATTTTATAGTTCATGTCATACGGGAAAACGCAAGAGAGTGTCAAGGAATTCTCATCCGCATCCAGCGCTATGCTGCCCCCTCCCGTCCCCTGCCCCAGGAAATTGGCTTTCATCAGGTGAGTGAAGAGCTCCTCCTTTTTAACCTGGGGGCATGGGCCAATCACCCCGAATAGCACCATGCCTGGGTCCAGTTCTTTGACCTTGATCTCCATCTCCGGATTGAGAAAGAAGGCGTAAAAGTGCTGCGCATCCCTTTTAGGCAATTCTGGCAGCTGAAGCTCTTCCTTGAGCGTTTTTAAGAGTGTTTCTATCATCTCCCACCTATTAGCCGCACGCCATTAGCTTTTATCGGTTTTATTTGTTTATTGCAACTCAAATTTTTTTTGATTCTTTTTATAACTTATTAAGTAAAATGAGCTTAAATAAAATTCAAAGACATTTAATATCACATTTTTAAATATAAAAACAAACTAAATGTTATAATGAATATTAAAAGGATTTAATCTATTAAAAGAGGCTTTTTATGTTGAAAGATGAGTTTGAAAAATTAATGGCCCTATTCCGAGAAGGGGCGGAAGGAAAACCGACAGATCTCAACAAGGTGTTTGAAGAGTCAATGCAGTTTTTCGCGCATCTCAAAAAGGAGTTCGAAGAGGGAACCCCCGAAGAGCGCCAAGAAGTGGTCAAGATGATGACCAGCATGCATTCCCGCGTGATGGATGAGAGTAAAAGAATCCTCAAAAACTCAGGGATGTCGGAAGAGCAGCTTATGACCTTTTCCGAAAATCCTTCTAATTACACCCCCGAGCAATGGAAAGAGTTCCAGGACTCCAAATCGGAAATCCACAAGGCCGGCATGGATCTCATGAAGGTCGTTAAAAAGCTATTCCCTGTGCCCGAGCACAAGGATCATGCCGTGCAGGAGATCAAAGAAAAAGGCCCTAAGAAGATCAAGAGCACCGGCAAAAAAACCGGCTGGATGCGCACATAAGAGAGGTGTTCTCTGAATAGTGATTTAATCCATTCGTGAGATGCGCTGCTATTTCAACATGTCGGAAACAAGTCCTTACGGCTAGTTTCCCCTACTTTGCTAATCGAAGAGCCAACCGGCTCTTCACTAAGTCTACGCAGCCCCCGCGTCCCACAGTACGTCTGACGACATGTTGTGCGGGCCCCTTCGCGCGTCGCATCGCAGGGCGTAGTTTATAATGTTCGCTCTGCGAAGTGACATGCGCATTGGGACCCACGAAGTGGGAAAATGAGCATGCCTGAGCAGCCCGACGATTCGGATCGCACAGCAAAATCACAGCACAGGAGAGCCCGCAAGGGCGTTTAGCGGAGCCGTATTGCATACGGCCCGCCGACGAGCACGCGACTTTTGCAAAGCGAGGTGAAGCGCAAGAAGGCAAGCGGGAAACTAGCCGTAAGGACTTGTTTCCGACATGTAGAAATAGAAGCTCTTCTCGAGAATGGATTATACCATTCGTAATTCAGAGAACTTCTCCATAAAAAAAACCGCTGCCCTTGCGGGCAACGGTTCTTGTAGTTAGAGTCTCTGGCGCTAGAATTATATGCGCAGAGATTGCTGGATAGCGTCGCAGATTTTTTGCATCTGTTGCACTTCCTCGGTAGTGAGCTGAGAAGCAGTACTGCGTGATTCGTCTTGCATTCTCTGTATAGCTGAGAGTACGTCGGCATCCGCTTTGGCTTGATCTCTATCGAATTCTTTATTACCTTGCTTATATCTGAAATTAGCCTCAAAACCAGATTTTCCAAGGTCAGTCCCGATAGAAGTTCTCGATTGGAAGGTTTGAAGTTCCAGTGCTTTAGTATTAATTTGTTGATCCAAATTAGTGACTTCTCTTTGCAGATAAGCATCAGCATTAGCATGGTCGCCAGTAGTTCTGAAATACCTGCTAACGACATCTAAATCTTGTTGATTTTCTGTCAGGTTTTTCAGTTCTTCAGGAGTGAGATTTCCTGCTTTAATTTTATCAATGTACCCCATCTGTCTTGTGGCGTCAGGACTTGGGTCAGCTCTTAACTCTCTAAGCATTCTAGTACCCACTCTCGGGCCGCCTATAGAGGGTTTGTTGATCTCGGAACGCAATTTCACGAATTGGTCTCTCTGATTTGTCAGCGCGCTGCTGTTATACTTAATGTATGAACCGTATAAACCAGCACCTGTACTTATAAGGCCGACAGCGGATCCTGCCATTGCAGAATACGCCTGCTGTCTTAAAGCATCGCGATTGTTTGTAGCGTAAGTTTCATGCATTAATGTCCAGTTATTGTGAATAGTAGTGAGCTCCTGCTGGTTGACGCTAACATTGATCTCGGATGCTTTTTTCATTATCTCTGCACACAAGGATAACGCTAAGAGCATAGATCCAAAGACATCATAGTTGGTTGTCATAGGAACTGTTGCCAAGGGAGCGTCATCGGTGGCCTGAACAGGTTGCGCTACAGATGGTGATAAGTTGGGATCTATTATCGTATTTTTATTATTTGGAGTAGACATATTTTTTTCCTTTTTTATTATTTTTATAATTTATTTATTTAATGCTTGAGCTAATGCTTGAAGGCCTTCAAATGCATTCTTAGCAAGTTCCGACCCTTCTTTATTCATTTCACCTATTAATGAAGCGACAATATTTTGGAATTGTTGGCCTGAAGAAGCACCATCGTTGCTAAGCGTGATTCTGCTCTGGATTTGAGCAATATCTGCTGTAAGCTGATCAACAGTAAATTGAGCATCCGATGAATCCCAGATATTTTTGGCTGTTATACCGCCAAGCGCAGAATTGTAGAAACCTGTAGTCACCATAAGAGCTTGAGCGAATTTGAATACTTTTTCCTTGTCCAGTCCTTGTGTTAATCTGCTCAAGTTTCTTTCTAGAAAATCACCTGCTACTCGTACATATCTTTTCAAAGATTGCATAATTTGCTCTATAGAAGTGGTAGCTTCTTGTTCGACAAGCTCAGCTGCTTGGCCCACACCTTGGGCCGCATTAGTCATAAGGACGTAGCTTCCCACACCTACTAAAGCCAAAGTGGCTCCCAAGAAGATGGTCAAGCTCATTTTCCCTGCATCTGTTTTTGCTAATTCACCTAATTGTGCAGGTAGGCCTGCAGCCAATAGGGTTTGTGAACTGTAGTTCACAACAGAGGGAAGAATCGTTGCAAGAGTTCGCGCTCCTGATAGAGCGGACGCACCGCCTCCGGCGATGGCTGCAATTCCGCCTAAAATAAATGTTGCCGCAAGTTGGCTGCCTATGGCATCGCCCAGTGCTTGGTCTGCCATTCCGAAGAGAGTCTCTCCGTTGTTTACAGGTATTGTAGTCAATAAGGCTATGGCTATAGGAGCAATAGCTGCACTTCCGGCTCCGCAAGTAGCCACGGTCAAAGCCACCATAGCAAGGGCAGCGCCGATAGAGGAGAAAATCTTAATCAATTTACTCTTGTGCGCCTGTCTGGCTTGCTCTGCTTCGGCTGCTTTCATGTCATCGTAAGCCTTTTTTTCTTGATCGAGAAGGCCATTGCCAAGGATCTGAGAAATCATCTGTTCGGCTCCATTGGCGTCTTTGGCAAAATTGGCTTGCTCAAGCGATTGTTTAACTTGCCCGAGCAGGATCTCTGCTGCAAAAAGCAGGCTTAAAAGCGAGGCCTGATTAGAGGGATCCAGCGAAGAGCTTGTGCTGCTGCTTGTTGTTGAAGATTCGCTAGCTGCAACAGATCCACTATCTTTATTAGTACTGTTTATTGACATACGTTTCTCACTTATTAAGTTAGTGTTTTTTTTATTAAATTTTTTGAGCTTCTAAATTTGCAGTAAAAGACATCATCTGTTCTAGAGGTGAAGCTATGCTAGTATTGAATTGCCCTAAGTTATTTTCATCTGTAGATTCTTCGGATTGTTCTGTTTGCGCGTTAGACTGTGCAATCCCAACCTGGGTTCCAGATTTAGTTTGCAATTGGGTAATTTGACCCTGTTGGTCGGTATTCAAGCCATTCGGGTTGGCGTTAAGGATTGTTTGAATCTGAGCGGCATAATTGTCATTAATCGCCTTTGTGATATTCAAGTCGTGTACATAGACTGCGGCTTCTGCTTGTAACTGTGCCCATAAATTCGGGGAAACACAGCCTGCTAGGCAGTGCACCATGGCCAACATCCAGTTTGCCGTGTGAAAAGGAGGAGGTGGCGGCGGTGGCGGGTTAGGCAGATCAGGTTGGTCGACTCCGTTAGAAGGTTGGTTAGCGTTAGGATTAATGACAAAATCTTCTGCTTTATTTGAGTCTAAATTTATCATATTTTTATCCTTTTTTATTTTTGTTATTAAATTTTTACGAACTCTTTTCTGCATTAATAAGGACAGGGTTAAGAGTACCCAATATGCTTTCGTCGTTTTTAACCGCAGTGCTAAAGCTGTCAAAGTTGTTCGCCCAGAATTTCTGTATGAGCGAGATTGCGTTATTTAACGAAGTACAGTGTTCAGCGCCCTGCTGGTTCTGGTTTTGTACAGTAGTGTAACCGGGATCTGCTACAGGATTTTTGGTAAAGTTGTTATTCCCGTCTGGTATCAATCCTGCGTCAATGTCCCATTTTGTTTGCGCGTTTCCTATCATAGTAGGAGTTAAAGTAAGAGGCGTTATATTATTGCCGCCGCCACCATCCGCGCCATACGCTTGCGCACTATTTTCCAAGTTACTTAAAAATGCCTGTTGGTCCGTATCCGATAGCCAAGTGGGTTTTGTTCCCCCTGAACCTGGACCCCCTAATAGGGTATATAAATCTTTATACGCTTTAGCTACGTCGGTTGCGTCAGAAACGTTTATGCTATGACCTTTTGACAGGGCGTTTGTAAAGTAGGTGAAGTAGGCTGAGATCGCACTCACAGAATCTAATTGTCCGGCCATCTGACCTTGAACGGCACCGCAGTAATCCATACAATCCAGCAAAACGGCGATACATTGCACATAAACCGCCAAATTCCTTGTAGACTTCATCTCCTGTAAAGCCTTTTGGATCCCGTCGTTAATGGTTGGCAATTGATTCGTATAATACTGCTGCTCGGACCCGCCGGCTGCGAAGTTCTTTGATAATGTGTCAGAATAAGGGGCGTTTGGCATTTGTTATTCCTTTGGTTAGTTTTTGGTGCCTTAACAGGCACGATTTTTATTAGTTCTCGGGAGTATTCTATTTATTAGAGTCTGCACTCCCTCTAACAACTATTTTATTTGAAATCGGTATTGTTTTCAATCTATTTTTATGAATTTTTAATATTTTAGTTACAAATTATTAATTATTAATTAATTATAGCTAAAAAATTTAATAATTCCATGATAAGTCATTAATAACAAGTCGCTTGAATCATTAATAGCAATTAGATTTAGCGCTAGCAATTAATAATCATTTATTTATGCATATAATTATTATTACTATTCAAATTGTGTACAAATAATTCAAATCGTGTTAAAATTAAATTAAAATAATAAGAGGAATATAGAATGACAACAACAACAGATAATACTAATATTGCTACTTCTCATTCTTATGTTATTACATGCCCTCATCCTGCACCAACAGGCAGGTTGGGCGATCGCACCGTGGAGCTTCAATTTGATCCTGCCGTCGTACAAGGAGGAGGAGGCCCTTTAGGTGATAATGACATGGAAGTTCAATTGCATCCGCAACCGCAGCCACAACAGCCAGCAGTGAATAACGTCCAAAACAGGATCAAATTTTCTTACAATATTGGTCAATATGATGAACCGATTAATGCCATTAACAATATGCCTCAAGCCCCTAATGTCGCAACCCCTGCTCAAAACTTCGAAACAGCGTTAATTGCACATCATAATGCGACTCACCCCGGGGTCCTGCCAATTGCTGCCTTTGCAGAATGGGATTATAATTTTAGGACGGGAGTTGTTGAATATTATTTACTTAATGATCCAACACATACACCGCACTATGTGCGTGGCCTGAATGTTTTCGATCGCAATGGTCCGCCTGTTACAGATAAAGATAGAATGGTGGACAATGTCAAGCTGATGGAAGGCTTGCTCGATCGCGTTCATCCTAAACGCCCTCCTAATTTGCATTGGACAAAAGACCATGGTTATATCATTCGCAATGGACCCTCGGTTGAATACACACCCTATAAGCGATTTACAGATAAGAAATTTGGAGAAGCTTCTCAACTAGCTCGCACTCATGCTGGATTGCATGCGCATGCAGCTCATCTAGTGGTTGATACCGTCGCTCCGCGACAGCGCAAATTAAAACAGGCAACTGCAAATGAGATTGCCAGATTGGAAGGAATACCATTAGGTGTAGGTGGAGCAGCTAGGGCTTTAACTGATCAAGAACAAGCGCAATTAGGTGCTTTACGCACATACGAAAAGCAGTTAGAGATATTGGATGGTTATGCTGTTGAGATGGCGAAGTTTTACGCGGATGTAGCTGTGGCAAACCCTGTTGATCTCAATAACCCGGCGCAGGTAAAGACATTTGTGGACGGCGTGATAGCAGATATGGCGACATCTAGGACGCAGGCGGAAGGTCAGCATAATAGAATTAAGAGGCTCTGGCGTGATAAGATGGGCAAGCTGGATTCTGAAAAAGATAAAGAATATGGACTTGTCATTGCCGGTTTGGCTTTAAAAGAAATGGGTGTGCGTGCGGGTCGAAGTGTTGCGTCCTTGCAAACCCTTCTTTATAAGCTCTATAGTCAAAGGTCTATGGATTATGCTCCTTTTGGCCAAGAACATCAACTTATGTCCTTTTTATCAAATAATCCTGCTCAAGCTAGAATGCAAACCGAACTGGCTATTTCACTGCCTTTAGCTGATCAAGCTCAAGCAGAAGTTCTTGCCGGTGTGTTGATTGCCGACATGGCGACTATGCCTTAATAATACCTTAAGCAGTATGAGAGCGGACGATTTGAGGACCTCTGCTCTTCATGATGCTCTCTTTGTCCACAATGATCTCTTTAATCGAGGGATCCGAGGGCACCTCGAACATTAATTCCAATAACAGATTTTCGACGATCATGCGCAAGGCGCGGGCTCCTGTGCCTGTCTCCTTGGCCTTTTCGGCCATGGCGCGCAGGGCATCCTCTGTGAATTTGAGCATGACGTTTTCTTCAGCAAAGAGCTGCTGGTACTGCTTAATAATGGCGTTTTTGGGCCGAGTCAAGATATCGACGAGGTCATCGAGGGTTAGCTCGTTGCAATTGGCAATGCTGTTGAAGCGTCCGACGAACTCGGGGATCATCCCGAACTGAATGAGGTCTTCGGGTTCCACTTTTGAAAGAAGGTAGTTGACCTCGTTGATGTCCATCGCGGCCTCTTCTCCCACATCAAAGCCGATAGTCGTTTTTCCCAAGCGCTTGGCAATGATTTTCTCCAGATGCACAAAAGCTCCCCCTACGATAAAGAGAATATTTTGGGTATTGACTCGGATGTATTCCTGATTGGGGTGTTTTCTGCCTCCCTTAGGCGGCACGTTGGCGATCGTTCCTTCGACGATCTTGAGCAGAGCCTGCTGGACCCCCTCGCCTGAGACGTCGCGGGTTATCGAGACGTTGGACGTTGTTTTTCTAATCTTGTCAATCTCGTCAACATAGATGATGCCCATCTCCGCGCGCTGGATGTCGTAATCTGCGGCCTGGACAAGGCGTAGAATGATATTTTCCACGTCTTCTCCCACATATCCCGCCTCGGTGAGCGTTGTGGCATCTGCTATGGCAAAAGGGACGTCGAGGACTGTGGCAAGGGTACGTGCCATTAGCGTTTTGCCCGAACCTGTAGGTCCTAGCAGGAGGACGTTGGACTTGCTGTATTCAATGTCGCTCTCTTTATGCAAAGAGCGAATGCGCTTATAGTGATTATAGACGGCGACCGAGATGGTCTTTTTGGCTTTTTCCTGTCCGATGACATACTCGTCGAGTGCTGTCTTGATCTCTTTGGGCTTTAAAAGTTTAAGCTCATGGTGAACAGGCTTTTTTTCGACGATCTCCATGCACAGGCGAACGCACTTATCGCAAATGTAGGAATCGGGCCCGGAGATGAGCTTTTCCACCACATCTTCTGTCCGGCCGCAAAACGAGCACTGCGCTTTATCTTTTTCTTTCTTTGTCATAATCACTTAAGAGTTTTAAGATTTTGGAGGCGTTCTTTGGGCATGCATCGCTATTTTATCAATGAGCTTGTATTCCAATGCCTGTTCGGGGCTCATGTAGAAGTCTCTCTCGGAATCTTCGATGAGCTTTTCAATGGGCTGGCCGGTCAAATCAGAGAGAATTTTAGCGCATATCTTTTTCAATTCGGTAATCTCATTGGCTTGGCGAGAGATGTCAGAAGAGGTTCCGCCAATGCCTCCCGCAGGCTGGTGGATCATAATACGGGCGTTGGGAAGGGAAAAGCGCTTGCCCGGAGTTCCGGCTGCTAAAAGCAAAGCCGCCATGGATGCTGCTTGGCCCAGACAATAGGTGTTGATGTCGAACCCCATGAAGCGCATGGTATCGAAGATGGCAAGGCCGCTATTGATGTACCCACCTGGCGAATTGATATAGACGTTGACATCTTTTTTGGGATCTTCTGCGCGCAAAAAGAGGAGCTGGGCGATGACGGTATTGGCCACTTGGTCGTTGATTTCAGTTCCGATAAAGACGATTCTATCCTTCAATAAGCGCGAATAGATGTCCATGGCGCGTTCGCCGCGGCCGGTGTCTTCAATAACGTAGGGAATGGTGTACATATCCATACCACCTTAAGGGTCGGTTCAATGAGCTTAATTTACACACAACAATCGATAATAAGCAAGAGCACAGTTTGGGGTGTGATAAATTCATTTTAATTATTTTAGTTTTAGGAAGCGCCCCAATAGACATGTCGGGTGACATGCGGCACGCCCATGACCTCAGCGACCTCCTTGCACTTCACCTCACTTTGCAAAAGTCGCGTGCTCGTCGGCGGGCCGTATGCAATACGGCTCCGCTAAACGCCCTTGCGGGCTCTCCTGTGCTGCGATTTTGCCGCGCGATCTGAAGCGTCGGGCTGCTCAGGCGCGTTCATTTTCCCACTGCGTGGGTCCCTATGCGCGCGTCGCTTCGCAGAGCGAATAGTAACACTATAAGTATTCAGGTTTTTTCACCTTCGTTCTGCAAAGTCGATGCGAGGGGGCCACACCGCCAGGTGTAGGAAGTAAGCGCACGAGCAGCCTGAGAGCACGCGACTTTTGCAAAGTGAGCTGAAGCGCAGGGTGGCTGCGGAGACTTAGCGAAGAGCCAGTGGCTCTTCGATTAGCAAAGCAGGGAGGGGGTGGCCGAAGGACACACCATCCGACATGTTTCCTATGCCTGTTGTGCGGAGTGAGAGGCTAGGTAATCTTGAGCTTTTTCTAGGAGGAGGCGCGAATAGGCTTCGGCGTGCTCTACCTCGGGGGTGCGCTGGTGGTGATGGATCTTTTGCGGGTTGAGGAGGAGTTCCAGCGGGTTGGAGGCCGCGGGAGGAAGATCTTGGGCCGTGATGGAGATCCTCGCGTCGGCAATGATGCGGCGGCAAAGGTAGAACAAGCGGATGGCTTTTTCCGCCTGTGTATTGATCATGACGATGGTTTTATTGCGCTCTTCTTGGCTCAGCTGATTCCAATAGTGGTGGAAGTCGGGGTCTTGGCCGAGTTGCTGAAAGCGATAGCGCGTCTCTTCTAGAATCAGGCTGGGAGGCAATTCGAAGGGATATTGGGTCAAAAGAAAGTTGCTGACCTGTGTGCGCTGAGCTTCTTTCACATGCTCGTCAGCTTGCTTATTGAGCAAAGCGGTGATGTTTTCTTTTAATTCTTCAAGGGAGGATACGCCCAGGTTTTTGATGAAGTCATCATCTAAGGGAGGAGCGGTGGGGAGTTCGATCGCTTTGATGGTGAGGCGCACTTTTTTGGGTTGAAGGGTTTCCTTGTCTTCCACAGAAGCCGATTCATCGGGCACGCTGACGCCTTCGCATACTTCGTGAAGCCTCTTGCCTAAAACGAGGTCGAACATCCATTTTGCCATGGATTTTTCCAGAACCTCGAAGCGCGTGTCGGAAAAGAGTGGCGTTGCCGGATCATTTTCAATCACTTCGACGTCGAGCAGGACAAAATCGCCTTCTTGCACGGGCCGGTCAGTCACCTTGTCCCATGTGGCAAAGAAGAGCTGGATCTGCCTAATCGTCTCATTTACCTTGTCTTCATTCACTTCGGGCCTTTTGACAGCTGTAATGGTGAAGTGCTTGGGGTCCACTATGGGGACAACGGGTTCTATTTCGAAAGAAAGGGTTAAAAGCGCGCCGCTCTTGGAATGGCTTTTCATGGTAAATTTAACTTTGGCATCAGTATGTAGGGGTCGGATTTTGCTCAGTTTTTGACAGGCTTGGAAGGCGAGCGAAGCGATCTCGGACTGCCATTCTTTATCCACTTCCTTGGAGAAATTTTTTTCAACGAGGGCATCGGGGGCTTTGCCTTTGCGAAAGCCGTGCAGAGATACCTCTTTGGAAATGCGCTTGACCGCTTTTTTATGAGCTTCTTTAACAAGAGGAACGAAGGCTTCTACATCGTATTCCATCATGCAGGAGGGTTTGAGATGTAGGGTAAAACGCACTTCATCGCTGTGCAATTCCTGAGGTGTAGTCGCTATCTGTTGTTCCATCGCTTCTCCTTTTTAATAGCGGGTGATGAGGCTCGAACTCACGACCCTCACGTTGGCAACGTGATGCTCTACCGCTGAGCTACACCCGCGTTTTTTTGACCCGCATTTTCGACACGCAGCATGTTTTTATAAAATAACTTAGCGGGTGATGAGGTTCGAACTCACGACCCTCACGTTGGCAACGTGATGCTCTACCGCTGAGCTACACCCGCGTTAATTTAAAAACTAGCGCTTTCCAGCACTAGAGTAGACAGAGTATACTACCCCTCATTTTTATTTGTATCAAGTTTTTTTCCCGAGATATAGGCAGAGGTAGGGGTAGTGGTGGGGCGAGGCAAGTTTTTGTTGACGGAAGAGAGCAATGGGTTTAAGGTTCTGTGCTCTTTGAAAAAAAAAATACATAAGTGAACTTTTTGTGGGAGAAATTTTTTTCTTGAAAGGTGTTTGGCAAAAAGGTAAAAGCAATAAAAAGCCGGACTTCAGCGACTCTCCACAGAGAATGCTCTTTTCGTTTCAAGTTTTTGAGGGAATCCCTATTTTCCCAAAAATTTGAGACGAAAATGGAAAGAAAGCGCACCTTGTGGACGATCTTTGTAGGATTAGCGGTGGAAAAATAATTTCAATAATGTGGCTGATAAAATATGTTGAATTTTCGCAAACTCAAGCAAGATTTTGCTTCCGGAATCATCAAAGAGGGAAGGGAATTGTATGACAAACAGAAGGTTGTCTCGGCAAAGCTCTTGCATTTAGATGCCAAGGCCATGCGTATAAGTGGGCGCGTTCTGGGCCAATTCGATAATTGCTACGAGAGTGAAATTGAAATTGACCGACAAGAGTGCGAAGCTATCGATTCGGATTGCGATTGCCCCTACAATTACGATTGCCAACATCTGGCCGCGCTTTTATTTTATCTGGAAGAGCACATCGATGAAATCCTCGTCAATTTTTCCAAAGAGCACGACTTAAAGCAAATTGGCGACAAGTCGGGGATCGACAAGGAAGAGCAGCAAAAGCTTTTAGAAAAAATCAAGGAAGCAGAGACAAAAGAGGTCTTGCGCCAAGAAGAACAGTATCAAAAGCAGCTCTTGCAAGAATACGTTACGGCCTCCCAGCTGCTGGCAAGCTCGCCCTTCTTTAGGCCTATTGAAAAAAATGAGATCGATCGCGCGGAGTGCGCTCTGCTTTTTTCTCCTTTTTCTTCTCAAGAGAGCGATGGAAAAGGATGGCTAGAGATCCAATTGGCCCTGCGGCTGCCTTTCCGCTCTAAACCTCTGCACGTGCCTAATATTCGCAAGTTTATTGAGGCGCTGCGCTACGAAGAGCCTATTTTCATTGGCAGCAAGCGCTATTTATTTTCACTCAAGTCCTTCGACCCCTCACAGCAGGAGCTGGTGCGAGTGGTGCGCGATCATGCGCGTTTCATCGAAAACGCCAATTCAGAAAAGGCGCTGCGCATGGCCCAAATTGACATAGAGACATTTGGCATGATTTTGGCGACGGCATTTGAATTGGCTATGGAACGTAGCTCCAAATCGGGCTATGTGTATCAAGAAGAGGACCTGCCGTTACTTCCGGGATTATACGAGGGAACCTTGGAGACACCAGTGCGCTTTTCGCCACTGCTGGCGCATTTGCGCTTTTCTTTGGAATACATCCCTCCGCCTACCTCGAAAATTTTAAT
The DNA here is from genome assembly GCA_036493355.1 of Rhabdochlamydiaceae bacterium. Classification (GTDB taxonomy): domain Bacteria; phylum Chlamydiota; class Chlamydiia; order Chlamydiales; family Rhabdochlamydiaceae; genus JABDFI01. The sequence continues at coordinate 8,530 of DASXPV010000048.1, read as the reverse complement.
CAATCCCTCCCTTTTATTGGGGGAGGAAAAAGTCACGCTCGAAGATGTGCGCTTCTTCGAATGCGCAAAGCCGGCCATGCTGCATAAGAATATCTATTACCGCTTTCAAGAGAACATCAACCGCATGCATCTGCGCAATTTGCGACAAATACGCGACATCACCATCCCTGAGCCGCTTTTTGGAACCTTTGTCGAGAATGCCCTGCCTGAATTGGAACGCTATGCCGAGGTGGCCCATGAAGATGTTATAGAAGATTTTGTCACGCTTCCCTTCGTCGGCACTGTGGAAGCAACCTGCGATATTTCCTATCTCGATGGAGAATTGGACGCTTCCTTGCACTTCCATTACGACGGGCATAAAATCCCCTCCACGGCCTCGCAGCTGGTTTACGATGACGTCGTCTCTTTTGTCGCGCCGCAAGGTGTGCTGGCGCGCAATTTGGTAGAGGAAAAGCGCATTGTGGAAGACCTCTTTCAAGATTTCATCTTCAACCCCGAACAGGGCATCTATGTCGTAAAATCGGAAAAGAAGATCGTCGAATTTATGACGGACATCATTCCGCGCAATCAGCACCGCGTGAAATTCAATTGCCCTCAGAATTTATTGGATCAATTTATCTACGATCAGACGCAGTTTAAACTTCATCTCAAGCATTTGGGGCGTGTCGACATGTACGAGATCGACCTAAAGGTAGAAGGGGCTTTAAGAGGCGTTCGCTTGGATCAGCTCTGGGAGTGCATCGGCTCGAAAAAAGCGTTTATCGAACTCGATACAGGGCGTATGAAGAGCAAGAAAGGAGGAGAGGGGAATAAATTGCCTAAAATTCTCGTCCTCGATTTGGACCTTTTGCATGGGGTCGTGCAGCTATTTGACGAGATGGGAATAGACGTACTCGACGACCACAAGTTAGAGCGCCCGCTGTGGAGCTTGGCGAATATCGACGCCGCGCAATTTGAAGGGCTTCCGGTCGAGTTTTGCATCACTGACCAATTGGTGGAAATCCGCAAGCAGATGCTGGGGGAAAAGCAGCTGACATTTTCAGAAATCCCATCAGAGGTCAAAGCGGTGCTCCGCGCCTACCAGGTAGACGGAGTGTATTGGCTGGAGAGATTGCGGCTCATGTTCTTAAACGGGATTTTAGCAGACGATATGGGTTTGGGAAAAACGCTGCAGGCCATTGTCGCCCTTACACAGTACATGAAGAAAAAACAAGGGCATGTTTTGGTAGTCTGCCCGACCTCCCTGCTCTACAACTGGAAAGAAGAGCTGGCGAAATTCAATCCGCAATTAAAAGCGATTGTAGTCGACGGCATTCCCTCCAATCGCAAAAAAATCATCGAGCAGATGAAGAATTATCATATTCTCATCACCTCATACACTCTGCTGCAAAAAGACATCGACTCCTACAAAGTGACGCATTTCTCCTACGTTATCCTCGATGAGGCGCAGCACATTAAAAATCGCGGAACGCGCAATGCGCGCTCGGTAAAAATGGTGCAGGCAGACCATAGGCTCATCCTTTCGGGTACGCCGATTGAGAATTCCCTTGAGGAGCTCTGGAGTCTCTTTGATTTCCTCATGCCCGGATTTTTGGGCACCTTCGATCGCTTTGTGGAAAAATATGTGCGCATCTCGGGCAAGGAGCAGACAAAAAATTTAGAGTATTTGCGTAAGAAAGTGTCGCCGTTTATTTTAAGACGGATGAAGAGCGACGTCCTTCAGGATTTGCCGCCCGTCTCCGAAATCGTCTATCACTGCCAGCTTTCGGAGATGCAGCAGGGGCTTTACCGCTCCTATGCCGAATCGGCTCGCGATGAACTTGTCAAACTCGTCGAGCGCGATGGCTTCGACCGCGTGCAGATCCACGTCCTTGCGACCCTCACGCGCTTGAAGCAGATTTGCTGCCACCCGGCGATTTTCGCCAAAGAAAAGGCGGAAATCGGCGATTCGGCAAAGTATGACATGCTTCTCGATCTGTTGCAGACTCTGGTAGAAGGCAAGCACAAAACGGTCATCTTCTCTCAGTACACGCGTATGCTGCAGATCATGCGTGAAGATTTTGAGTCTAGGGGCATTCGCTTTTCTTATCTGGATGGTTCCAGCAAGAACCGCCTTGAGGTGGTAAAACAATTTAATGAAGACGCGACCATTCCCGTCTTTCTCGTTTCCCTAAAAGCAGGAGGAACAGGTCTCAACCTCGTGGGAGCCGATACAGTCATTCATTATGACATGTGGTGGAACCCCGCTGTGGAAAGCCAGGCAACGGATAGAGTGCATCGCCTGGGACAAAAAAATTCCGTTTCGGCCTATAAATTAATTACCTTAGGAACAATCGAAGAAAAAATTGCGGAAATGCAGAAGAAGAAAAAAGGATTGGTCAAGAAAGTAGTAAGCTGCGATGATGAAGCCATTGCGAAACTTACCTGGGAAGATGTCCTAGAATTACTTAAGACTTAAAAAATTATGGCGGGAAATCAATACAGTTTCAAAGAAGCCTTTCATCGCCTTACGCGCAAGGCAATGAATAAGTTTGGGCGCATTTCTGGCCTTTTATCGAACGATATCGGCATCGACTTGGGAACCGCGAACACATTGGTTTACGTGCGGGGAAAGGGGATTGTTTTGGCCGAGCCCTCCGTAGTGGCAGTGGATGCTTCGAGCAACGAAGTTCTGGCCGTAGGCCATAAAGCCAAGGCCATGCTAGGCAAAACTCCACGTAAAATCTTGGCAGTCCGCCCCATGAAAGACGGTGTGATTGCCGACTTTGAGATCGCCGAGGGCATGATCAAAGAGCTGCTCAAGCGCGTCACTCCTGCGCGCAGCCTATTCCGTCCCAAAATCCTTATCGCCGTGCCCTCGGGAATTACCGGGGTGGAAAAGCGCGCTGTAGAAGATTCCGCTTTGAGGGCTGGTGCCCAAGAAGTAATCTTAATTGAAGAGCCCATGGCCGCGGCAATTGGCGTCGACCTTCCCGTGCACGAGCCTTCGGCCAATATGATTATCGACATCGGCGGCGGTACGACGGAAATCGCGATCATTTCGTTGGGCGGCATTGTCGAGTCGCGTTCTCTGAGGATCGCCGGGGATGAATTTGACGAGTGCATCATCAACTACATGCGGCGCACTTACAATCTCATGATCGGCCCGCGCACAGCGGAAGAGATCAAAATGACGATTGGGTCTGCTTATCCCATGGGAGATCAAGAGTTGGAAATGGAAGTGCGCGGTCGCGACCAGGTCGCCGGACTTCCTATCACCAAACGCATTAATTCCGTAGAGATCCGCGAATGTCTGGCCGAACCCATTCAGCAAATAGTCGAAAGCGTGAAACTGCTTTTGGAAAAATGCCCTCCGGAGCTTGCAGCCGACCTCGTGGAACGCGGCATGGTTCTCGCAGGTGGCGGCGCTCTTATCAAGGGACTGGATAAGGCCTTGATCAAAGAGACAGGTCTTCCTGTCATTATCGCACCCAATCCGCTTCTCGCTGTCTGTTTGGGAACAGGCAAAGCGCTAGAGTATTTAGACAAGTTTAAAAAACGCAAATCTGCGCTATAAGCATCCGACCATGCCCGTGCCGGGCTCCCAAAATATGGACTATAAACCAGCATTACAAGCTTGGACAAAAAATCAGCGTCTTACCGCATGGATTGAAGAGGCGATTGCCCTCTGCCAGCCGGATAAGCTCCATCTCTGCACAGGTTCTGAAGAAGAATACAGCACATTAACTCAGCAGCTTGTAGAAAAAAACCTCTTTATTCCTCTCAATGCGCACCTTCGCCCCAATAGTTTTTTGTGCCGCTCTTCCATCAATGATGTAGCGCGGGTAGAGGAGGCGACATTTATTTGTTCCCCCTCGCAAGCGGATGCCGGCCCTACCAATAATTGGAAAGAGCCCAATGAAATGCTAGCTTTGCTGAAAACGAAATTTTCTGGAGCTATGCGCGGGCGCACACTGTATGTCATCCCCTTTAGCATGGGGCCTTTGGGATCGCCTTTTAGCTACATCGGAGTACAGATAACAGACTCCGCCTATGTTGTATGCAGCATGCGCATTATGACGCGCATGGGCAAAGGCGTCTTGGAGGTATTGCAGGAAGGCGATTTCATTCCCTGCATGCACACTGTCGGCTACCCTTTAAGCCCCGGACAAAAGGATCTCCCTTGGCCGTGCCATCCTCATGAGAAATACATCGTCCACTTTCCCCGCGAGCGCAGCATTTGGTCCTTCGGCAGTGGTTACGGCGGAAATGCCCTACTGGGAAAAAAGAGCTTTGCCTTGCGCATCGCTTCTGTTTTAGCCAAAGATGAGGGATGGCTTGCCGAACACATGCTCATCATGGGCATCACCAATCCCCAAGGGGTGAAAAAGTATTTCGTTGCGGCTTTTCCTAGCGCTTGCGGTAAAACGAATCTGGCCATGTTGACCCCTGCCGTTCCCGGGTGGAAAGTCGAGTGCGTGGGGGACGACATAGCTTGGATGCGCTTTGGCGCCGATGGGCGTCTGTATGCTGTTAATCCCGAATCGGGTTTTTTTGGCGTCGCACCGGGCACCTCTTACACATCCAACCCCAATGCGATGAAGACGATTGAAAAAAATGCGATTTTCACCAATGTCGCACTTAACCGTGAAGGCGATGTATGGTGGGAAGGCATGACGCCCTCTGCCCCCGCGCATCTCATCGATTGGCAGGGGAGAGAGTGGACTCCCTCTTCGAAGGAGAGAGCAGCGCACCCCAATGCGCGTTTTACCGTACCTGCCGCGCAAAGCCCTGTCATCGATCCTGCGTGGGAAGATCCCGCCGGCGTCCCGATTTCCGCGATTATTTTCGGGGGAAGGCGATCGAACGTTGTCCCTTTGGTTTTTGAGTCTTTTAACTGGCAACATGGAACTTTTGTAGGCGCCTGTGTCTCTTCCGAGATGACGGCCGCGGCAAAAGGCGGCGAAACAGGTAAACTGCGGCATGATCCCTTTGCTATGCTTCCCTTTTGCGGTTATCACATGGGCGATTACTTCCGCCATTGGCTGACGATGGGACAAACACACGATAGTCCACGCCTGCCGCGCATCTTTCACGTCAATTGGTTTCAAAAGGACGAGCAGGGCCGCATTTTATGGCCCGGATACGGAGAAAATATCCGCGTTTTGCAATGGATTTTCGATCGCACAGGCGATGGGGCTCCTACCCTCGAAACCCCCATCGGTTGGACACCCACTCCCAATGCCCTCAACCTCGAAGGCCTTAACTTATCCCCGATGGCCGTGGAGCGCCTTCTTTTCATTGACCGCCTTGCCTGGCGCAAAGAGGTAGACAATCTACAGGAATACTTCACGCTATTTGGAGACAAGCTGCCCCGCGAAATTTCCCAGGAGTGCACATCTCTATCGCAGCGACTAACGTTATGAGATTGCTATTTCAACGCGTCAGAGAAGCTAAAGTTATCGTAGAAGACGCCTGCGTTGGCTCCATAACAAAAGGGGGTTGAAGCAGTTTTCTTGAAAAATAGCAGAAGAACTCTACAACGCCTTTGTCGCAGAGATGCGCCGCTTCATTCCCCATGTGCAAACCGGTGTCTTTGGGGCCTACATGCAGGTCCATCTCATCAATGACGGCCCCATTACGTTCCTCATTGACTCATAAATCTTTTACGAAGAACTCAAGTGTGTGGCTGATTGTTTTGACTTCGGTCTCCAGATCGGTCGGCCAAGCACTCTCAAAGCGGATGCCGGTGCCTTTGCATCCCAAGATCACTTGATCCCAAGGCTCTATGTAATAGAGGGGCTCTTTGCTCAAGGGATGGTCTACATCGCTCACGGCTCTGATAAAGCAGAGGCGCGATCTCTTCTTTTCTTGGGCATAGCTCTTTACGACGCTATAAAGGGCATCGACTACTGCCGGATCATTGTGGCACTCGGGTGCCGTTAAAAAAATGTCGACGTAAAGCATCTGGGAATAATCAAACCCGATGCCTTTCATGGCATCGAAAAGCGCAACGTCAAAGAAATACTTTGTGGAGAGAATAGGAGCATCGCAAGGGATGAATGATACCAAGCCCACAATTTCGCCTTTTCGCTTGGCTATAGCTAAGAATGCCTCTTTAGAATTGATGAGAAAGATATCGGAAGGATGGATGAGCTGCTCGTCGTCGGGGGAGTAGAGATAGGGATAATGGGAAAATTCCCTCTCCTCCCAGCTATTGAGCAGAGGCAAAAGAGGAATGGCGTTCTCTCTTTGATACGTTTCTATGGAAATGGGAGCACTGGTGCGCTTGAGCGGAACGGAAAATAGAGGGCCTGCGCACAGGTACATGCTGAGAAAAAAGGAAAAAATAAGAGTTAAAAAGCGGCTTTGCATGTGGTTCTTTCCTTAAGCAGAACGCTACAGGATAGTAAAATTTAGGATTTTTACCACAGAGAAATTTTGGCTTTTATGCTAACGCGTTTGAAATTTTTTACCACATAGTGCACAGAGCACACAGAGAAAAGAAATTTAATGCGGCGTTAAGCCGCCTCAGTGTGCTCTGTGGTAAAAAATTTGATGCTTAGCGCGAGAAAATCTCTTGAGGCCGGAAGAAAAAGGGTATTTCCTGTTTGGCGGTCTCCGCGCTGTCAGAACCATGCACGGCATTGCGGTCGATCGATTTCGCAAAGTCTGCGCGGATGGTTCCTGGAGCGGCGTCTTTAGGATTAGTGGCGCCCATGAGTTCGCGATTTTTCGCGATGGCATTCTCGCCTTCCAGGATGCAAATGAATATGGGGCCCTCGGTCATAAAAGTAACCAGTTCCAAGAAGAAAGGGCGATGCGCATGGACGGCGTAAAAAGCCTTGGCCTGTTCAGGGGAGAGATGCATCATCTTAGCGGCTAAAATCCTTAGCCCTGCTTTTTCAAAACGAGCGAGAATGGTTCCAATAGTGTTTGTAGCTACCGCATCTGGCTTTATGATAGATAGTGTTTGTTCTCTGGTCATGTAAATTATTTTCCTCGAAATGAGATTCAATGTTATGAATAGGTCTTTCATTATAATCATTTTCTCTATTAATCTCATCGAAGAAATTTATAACTGCAAAGGCAACCCTTCCCACCTTGTTAACTAAAAAATTTAATTTATGTCGTACGGCAACTACCCAGATTTAAAAAAAATTAAACGCATTCTGGTCATTAAAATGCGGCATCATGGCGATGTCTTGTTGACCTCACCTCTCTTTTCTCAATTAAAAAAGCATATCCCGGATGCACAGATCGACGCGTTTATCTATGCCGATACGCTTTCCATGCTCGAGGGGCATCCTGCGATTTCCGCATTTTTACTCTATGATAAAAGCTGGAAAAAGCGCTCTTTCCTCTACAAAATCCAAAAAGAGATAGCCCTATTTCTAAAGATACGGCGCGAGCGCTACGACCTCGTCATCAATCTCACGGAAGGCGATCGAGGCGCAATTGCCGCGCGCGTCTCTGGAAGCCCTATTCGTGTGGGATTCGATCCTCAAGGTCAAGGGATGTTCGGCAAGCGTTCCTTGTATACGCATATCGTCAAACACTGCCCGCATCCTAGGCATACGGTGGAAAGGCAATTGGATACCTTGCGGCGCATCGGAATTTTTCCAGAGCCTCTCGAGCGTGATTTATTTCTACACATTCCCGAAAAGGCCAAAAAGAAGGTTCTCGACATTCTTGCCTTAGAGGAGATGCAGCCTAAAAATTACATCGTCGTGCATCCGGTATCTCGCTGGCGTTTTAAAACGCTGTCTGTGCAGCAAATGGCGGAAGTTTTGCGCCTGTTGCATGCCCATGGCCAGCAGATCGTTATCACTTCGGGCCCGGATGTGGAGGAGTGTGCGATGGTTGAACAGATCTGCGCCTTGGCCCCGGAAGTGCCCGTGTGCAACACGGCGGGAAAGCTATCTTTGAAAGAGTTGAGCGCTTTTATAGCGTTTGCCCAAGCCCTTGTGTGCGTCGATTCCGTTCCGCTGCATATCGCATCTGCTCTCAAGACGCCGGTCGTAGCGCTATTTGGCCCAACATCCGAGATCAATTGGGGTCCTTGGATGCATCCTCAAGCTTTCGTCGTGCGGAGCGATCACTCCTGCCGGCCCTGTTATCAAGATGGCTGCGGGGGAAGCAAAAAGAGCGATTGCCTTTTGTCTTTATCGTCCGAGCGGATAGTGCAGGAGGTGTTAAAAAGAATCGAACATGTGAATATCCGTTAAAATTTGACTTCTAACTTGAGTTTTGGATTTAGAGCATAGTGTTACACACAATTTTTAGTTGACAAGTTTTCCCTGTTTTCCTGCATCCTATTTCCTCTAAACTTCTTAGGAGATACAAATGGGATGGAGCGATGCTGAGATGAGCAATTTAAAAACGGGTGATAAACATCTCGATAACCGGGTCAAAAAAATGGTCGAAAGGCTGGCTGCATCATCAGACAGCAGTTTTCCTTCCTGTTTTAAGACAAGAGCTGAATTAATTGGTGCATATAGGCTTTTCAATAACGAGTTTGTAACTCCCGAAAAGATCTTAAAACCTCATC
>DASXPV010000047.1:0-2517 GCA_036493355.1 Rhabdochlamydiaceae bacterium | reverse complement strand
CTCTTTCCAATAACCAAGCCATCTGTGAGATGCTGAGCGAGATGCCCATTGTGTCCCGATGGGAACATCACACCATCTTGAGCCTGTCGTTAAAATCCACAAGATCGTGTTTACAACGATTCTCCATGGTGTATGAGGTTTTCCCTTTTCCCTTTTTATAGGCTCCGGAAAAAATCCTTCGATCAATCTCCATTGGTTATCTGTTAACCCATTAAATCTAGTCATCTTTACCTCCTAAATCCGAGACAAAGAAGAATAACAAACTAAAACTTTTCCTGCATTATCGGGATAGGTTCTTTTGCAAAATCATCAATAGACCTCTTTCGAAACTAAGGTTCTGTCGCATTTTCAGGTTCTTTTGAGCCGACTTTTTATAGAGAAACTCCAGTTACCGGTTACGTTACGAACTTTTAACTGGATTGGGTTTCATCAAAACTACTTGAATGAAGCTACATCTTTTATTTTTCGTGTTGTGAATTGCGAAAAAACTTAGCTATTTCCTTTTTTGTTACGATCCCCTGAGCAACTCCAAGGATGAGTTCTTGATACTCTGCATCAAAAATTGTAAATCCGCTTTTGCAATTAGAAGCAAAGAAAACCATCGCAGTCATTGACGCCGTACGTTTATTACCATCTATGAATGGGTGATTTTGAGTAAGGTGAAATAGGTATGCTGCGGTTTTATCAAAAATTGTCCGATGTAAATCTTTCCTGTCGAAGCGTGCTTTTGGCATTTCCAAAGCAGATCTTAAGAGTCCTTCATTTAGAATTCCCTTCTTTCCGCCATATTCATCAATCAAATTGTCATGAATCTCAACAACATACTGGTAAGTAATGTAATACATCACAAATCTGCCAAATTCTGCATAAGGTTTTTATGCTGTTTATTGAGTTCTTTGAATTTTTCACGAAACTCATCTAGGTTAGTATCAATGACTGATTGAATAACCAATCCACCACTGGGGTTCACTGAAATTTGAAATACGGCATCTTCTGGAATTCCTGCGGCTTCTAAAATAGCTTTGTCTACCACAATCGCTCGGCTATTGCCGTGTTTAATCAACCGTTTTAGCATAATTATCCTCTCAATTCTGTATCTACAATGTTATCACAAACAACAAGCCAGAAACCACAGAATTTTATAATTGATTGATGTTCAGGACTAAACGATCTCTTTTAGAGAGATTGAAGAATAGAAGGAAACTCCGGATGCAAGATTCGAACTTGCGACCAATGGATTAACAGTCTTGAGGAACCGTCTCCTTCAAGTACTTCAGATGACCTTAAATCACCTTCACTTGCACAAGTCTATAGGGAGAAACAGATTTTTTCTAGGAAATATTGGTAACCAAGGATGAAGAAAGTCAACGACCGGTGATCGGCAACTCCGGCAGATTTCCGGCATTTTTGCAGTAGCGCTCTCATTACAAAATTTTTTAGATCTACCGGTCTTGATAAAAAACTGTGTGAATGCATATAATACGCACGTATATTAAATGGAGTTAAAGATGCTGATTATCAAACACACTGTGGAAACGACCGCTTCTCCCTCGACGATATGGGAGATCTGGCAGGACGTCGCCAACTGGAATACATGGGATCACGGCATCGAATTCAGCACAATCAACGGGCCATTTAAAGTCGGAACTACAGGAACCATCAAGCCAAAAGGTGGACCGCTTGTCCATACCACCCTGACTCAAGTGGAACCAATGAAGAGGTTCGTCGACGAGGCTAAACTGCCATTAACACGGATCATTGTCAGCCATTCTTTAACAGAATCTAAAGGGAAAACATTTGTCACTCATCATATTGAAATGAAAGGACTCTTATCCTTTGTATTCGCCTTTTTAATTGGCCGCAATATGAAAAAAAATCTTCCGCAGGAAATGATGGCCATGGTTAAAAAAGCTGAATCCCTGAGCGAGACAAAGAGTTTTCGATGAAGAAAATTGCTTGGAAAAAAATCACCCAATTTGAAGGCCCCGAGCAAAGTCCAGGATTTTTGCTTTGGCAAGTGAGTACAAATTGGCGAAGGCTCATTGAAACAGCTCTTACAAAAATAGGACTCACCCATCCGCAATTTGTCCTGCTGGCCAGCCTTGGTTGGTTGCATCGCAATCAATCGGAAGTAACACAAGTCAAATTAGCCCGATATTGCAGGACGGACATTAACATGACTTCTCAAGTTCTTCGGACTCTTGAAAAAAAGGGCTATATCGAAAGAACTCTCCGCTCTGGCAACCAACGGTCAAAATTCCCTAGAGTCACAGAAAGTGGAGAGAAAATCATCGAAAAGGCGATTCCCCTTGTAGAACAAGTCGACCAGCATTTTTTCAAGAAGTTGGGATCTGACACAAAAGACTGCGTGAAAATATTAGACTTCTTTCGAAACTCATCGGGCTAGCTCCAAGTTATAAATTCCGGCGATTAGGTTGAAGCGAAGCGCAAACCTTTTCCGCCTATTGCGGTAGCGATCGGCAATGATCTTAAACCGCTTCAGGCTTCCGATAACGT
>DASXPV010000046.1:0-23764 GCA_036493355.1 Rhabdochlamydiaceae bacterium | reverse complement strand
ACTTGATTCTTAAAATTATAAAAAATTTAGGGAAAAATGTTTTTGCATTTTTCCGCACAAGCTTCTTTCACTTGCTTGCACGTCACTTCTTTTTTTGCTGTTAAACAACTTGAATCAATCTCGTTGATTCTTTTCCTTTTAGGATTTCCTCAAAAGGAATTAAGAAACATACAAAAATCGCCCATTTTAATGCAAACAATTTTGATTTAAGAACCAGGAATGAGCAGAAAGGCATCAGCGAGAATAAAAACTTAACACACTTATAATCAGTAATTTATACTATATAGCTGTCCCATGCGCCATATTTTTCAACGATGCGTCCTTTGCGCAAAGAAAGGAAGGCCAGCAAAATCCCTAAAACCAAGTGGACAAGCGCAATCCATCCAAAAATGTAGAAAAAGACCCACGGGGAGATTACGACCCATGCGCCCAAGGGAATGAGGCAATAACGAAAAAACCGGAAGACCTCGGCCATGGAAATCAAGGAAATGGCCACAATGATGGGGCCTACGATATAATCGCTCGAGGCCAGGATGCCCTGGATGCTTCCCGGGCCTGGAATGATCATGAACGCCAACCCTATGACAGCGCTAAAAAGCAGATTAAGAGGAACAGTGAATCCCCACGCTAGGCGCGTGCGCCGCTGCGAACGCGGCCTGACATCCATCCCAGGCCCCACTTCGACCCCGCCGTGCCAAAAGACATTCCAAGCGGATTCGCGCCTTTTGCGCGCTTGGTTGACAAATTGCAGCATGGCGATAAACTCGCCTGCGGTCAAGATAATCATAAGCAGCATACAAAAGGCTGTGGCCAAACACCAGGAGCACCAGGCCCCAACGATTAAAGGCTGTAGGATGATGAGCGTAATGCTGACTAGGCCCACGGGTATGACTAAAAAGGCAAAGGAAAAGACAAGCCACGGCATGCTCGCCCACCTGCGCCTATCCCCCTGCCATCCAAGCAGTGCCTCTATCGTATAGCACAAAGCCCCGAGTCCTGCATCGGAAACGGGAAAGGCGCGCGAGACATCGGAAGTGATTACGCTCATAGTACCAGAAGAGAAAAAAGGATCCCAGATTTGAGAGATATACCCTAGTTGATAGCCCGCCATATACCTTGAGAAAAACCAACATAAAAGCGCTAATCCGACTGTAGGAATGCGATGCGACCATGCAGAAGGGTTATAAGACCATCCTTTGGGGTATTCTACTAAGCCTCCTTTCTTAATCCCATTGATGACAAATCCCATTACGATGGCGATTGCGCCCACTAGAGTATCGTTGAGATAAACGGCCAGCGAGTGCGACCAAAAAAATAGAGGGGCGCATTGCAGCCAAATTCCCACAAGGCTTACAAGCCATCCTGCCCAATTGCGCTTGCAGGAAAAAAATCCAAAGGCGATCAACAAGATGCCGGAAATGCAATCGCTGACTACCAGCGGAAAGCAAAATGCGCAAGAGTGATGGAAGAAACTTAAAGCGAAAGCGATCAGCCACATGCCAAGCGCAACGGCAAGAAGTGAAGTTTTGGTTCTTTTTTCCTGCATTATTTGGCCCGTTTTAATTTATTTTCGTCATACCATAAGGTAGGATCTTCTTTAAGTTCTTTAACCCAACGAGGTATCGTCTCCTCCAGGCGGTGTTTGGGCGTCCAACCGAGGAATTTTTGCGCGCGCGAAACGTCCAACTCATAATGGTCATCGGCTAAAGTGATCATCCAGGGCTGAATGAAGGAGGGCTTCATAAAAGGCAGATGCTGCTGAAACCACGCGCCTATCTTGGCGATAGGCTTTGGGACGCTCCACGTTTTCCATTCTTTGCCAAAGACCAATTTTGCCATCAAGCGCTGTATCTGATCATAGCTCATTGTTTCCGGCTCTCCGATTAAAAGAACCAATTCTTCCGGAAGCTGTTTTCTTTTTTGCACGCAAAGAGCAATGCAGTCGACGAGATCATCCATGTGCACAAAAGAAGACCCATGGGTCACATCTCCTGCAAACACATGCGCTTCCATTTGATTTTCAAAGATTCTTTGCAGCTGATTCGAAAGAGGTATGGAATGGCAATGGTCGTCATAGACGCCGGCAATGCGCAAAATAACCGAGGGAATTTTTCCTCTCAAGCGATGGATAGCCGCTTCCGTATGCACCTTGGAAAGCGGATAATCCCATTTGGCCTCAATAGGGCTGTCTTCCGTGATCTTCTGTCCGGGAAGAGAGGGTTTATGAACGAGCATCGTCGAGGAAAACATAAACTGTTCGACCTCAAATTCTTTTAATCCTTGCAAAAGCCGTTCGGTACCCTTCACCGTGATGCGCTCGTAATTGGAACTGTGCTGTTGGGAAAAGCTGTAGTAGGCAGCAAGATGGACCACAGAGGCGATTTTGTTTCCGAATTTTTGCTTAACGTATCTTAACCCTTCCGCCGTGCTTTCGTCTGAGGCCAAGTCAACGACGACAAAATCAACAGAGGGGAGATGCCCCGCCAGGAAGACGTCGAAACCCACAACCTGATATTCCTTGGAAAAGCGCTCGGCCAATTTAAACCCGATCCTGCCGCTGCACCCCGTAATGAGAATGACTTCTCTATCCGATGGCATATTCTTCCTCCGCCATTAATTTTATTATATAGACCCTATCTCTCAATTTAAGCAAGGGCATGAAAGTTGTTTTTTAAGCTGTCATAAAGTATGATTGGTTTTTAAAACGACCAAGGTGGAGTCAAAAATGAAAATGCCTTTTCGACTATCTTTTCAATGGAAAATTGTACTTTTGATCACCATCATCACCGTGATCAACTTTATCGACAGAAGCTCGATCTCTTTTGCTATCGAGCCGATCGAACAGAGCTTTGGGATCACCAATGCCCAGTTCGGAGTCATCGCCTCGGCGTTCAGCTTGGGTTATGTGATCATGACCTTTTGCGGGGGCATTCTCGTCGACAGGTTCGGAACGATTGGGATCTGGGCGCTAAGCGCCATCTTGTGGTCCATTGCCACCATGCTGCTAGCTACAGCGGGGAGCTTTTGGCAATTTTTTTGGCTGCGCGTCTTTTTAGGCATAGCGGAAGGTGTTCACTTCCCCGCTCTTTTGCGTACGATTGCGGATTGGCTGCCCTCGCAGTGGCGAGCTCGCGCCATCTCGTTTGGGCTGTTTGGGCTTCCCTTTGCTTCTATCGCAGGCGCACCGCTGACGACTTATCTGATCGACACGTTTAATTGGCAAACGATGTTCATTATTCTCGGAAGCTTGGGGATCATCTGGGCTTTTCTTTGGCGCAGGCTCTTTCGCGACCATCGGAAAAATTTTTACATGCCTACTTCCACGACCTCTTCTTCCGCTCCCAAACCTAAAATCCCCTGGAAAAGCATTCTGTCCAACCCCACTTTTCAAGCTAGCTGCTGGCTCTACTTCGCCTTTGGCTATTCCGTATCCTTCTTTTTAATGTGGCTTCCAGGTTATTTGACCCAAACGCACGGCGCTTCGATTCGCAGCACGGGATATTTAGTGCTACCCCCCTGGATCTGCAGCGCAGGATTTATGCTTCTGGGCGGATGGCTTTCCGATCACCTCTGGAAACGCACCAATTCCTTGCGCATCTCTCGCAGCTACCTGATGGGATTTAGCATGATTCTTTCCGGTCTTTGCTTTTTGCCCATTCCTTTTTCCGATAGTTTGACCTTTGATCTCATTTGGATGTCGCTCGGTCTCGGCCTCGCCTTTATTCTCATGGCGCCCCTTTATGCGCTTAACGCTGATATGTTCCCGGCCTTTTCAGGCGTAGTACAAGGCATTTCCAGCTCCTATTTCGCCGTTGCGGGGATCTTATCGCCGAGCATTACCGGCTGGATCACCCAGCTCACGGGAAATTTCCACGCCGCTTTTTATTTGGTGACGGGTCTTTCTATAACCACCTCTTTAATCGTGCTTTTCTTCCAACGCCCCGATATGGTAAAAAAACAATATGTGACGCAATCTCCAAGTTGATTGTTACGCAACTGACTCATGGAGGATGAATGTCCTTTTCTGCGGAGTCTCATTTGGAAAATGAAAGCAAGCGGCTTTTTTTTGCAGCACAGATCAAAGCCACCTGGCCGCAAGAATTCCCTTTGGGCCGCATGATTCTCGAAGAGACGCGTCACATGACGCTTGCCTTTATCGGAAACAGCTCTTACGAAGCCCTCGAAACCCTTTTGCCGCAAGTGCCACTTCCCTCCTTTCGCGTAGGCTTAAGCGGAATCGGCACCGCGCTCGCCTTTCTCCCCAAAGAGCATGCGCGCGTTGTGGCCTTAGACATTATGTGGCTGGAAGATCCTCATTTTTTTTTCGTTTTTCAATCTGCTTTATCGGCATGGTTGACAGCGAGCGGATATGCGTTAAAAAAGCAGGCCTTTTACCCCCATATCACTATCGCAAGAGCGCCTTTTGACAAGGAAAAATGGTTAGAGCACTTTGAACCTGTCCCCTTCTACCTCGCCGCTATTCATCTTTATGAAAGTTTAGGCAATCTGGAATACCGCTCGCTTTGGAGCCATCTATTAGAGAACCCCTTTACCTCCATCGATCACACCGCAGACATCGCTTTTGAAGTATGCGGAGAATCCATCCAGCAGCTTTTCCTCCATGCCCAACTCGCTCTTTTTTTCACCTTTCCTCCTTTGGCCCAATTTTACACGCCCTCCTCTATCAATACTTTTAATGAGATCATCGTCGAACTTAATAGAATGATCGCTATGGCGGACGCGGAAATAGGATGCGCTTTTAAAGCGGTAAGTTTCCACGGATCCATCCAAAAACGCAATGAACTGCTGTATTGGGAAATGATCGTCGATGTCTAAATTTAAACGCATCAAGCCCGCTACTTATCTCATCCCGCAAGAAGGCAAGATGCGCGTTCCTGGATTAATTATCGCTACAGAACAGCTTTTAACAGATGTTGAAATAGAAAAACCTCTGGAGCAGGTGCGCAACGTAGCAGAGCTCCCCGGTATTGTCGGCTATAGCATTGCCATGCCCGACATCCATTGGGGTTATGGCTTTCCTATTGGCGGCGTAGCAGCGATGGACGCTAATGAGGGCGTCATTAGCCCCGGCGGCGTGGGCTATGATATTAATTGCGGCGTGCGCCTTGCCATCGCGCCGATTCCCTACGCGCAGCTCAACATGGACATAAAAAAGGCGCTGCTACACAAGATCTTCGAGCTGGTGCCCTCTGGTGTGGGCAGAGGACAGCGCCACATACGCTCGCTCAGCGATCGCGATTATCAGGAACTCCTGCGGCAAGGCGCCCGCTGGTCGGTGGAAAAAGGGTATGGATTTCCCATTGACTTGGAGCACATAGAAAGCAATGGCTGCATTCCCGATGCAGATCCAGGCGAGGTGTCCAGCACGGCAAAATCGCGGGGCAAAGACCAACTTGGCAGCATAGGCTCGGGAAACCACTTCGTCGAAATCGGCGAGGTCGAGAAGATCTTTTTACCGGAAATTGCAAAAGCCTGGAAGGTTTCTCAAGGCCTCACTTATGTTTTAATTCATTCGGGCTCTCGAGGATTCGGCCATCAGGTCTGCCAAGATGCGCTCAATCTCTTCATGCAAAAAGGATATGACGAAGGATTGCCGGACAGACAACTGGTCGCCGCTCCCATCAAAAGCAGCGAAGGTCAGCGCTACTTCTGCGCCATGGCCGCAGCAGCCAATTTCGCTTTCAATAACCGCCAACAGATTTTACACGAAGTGCGGCAGGCTTTTAAAGCCATTCTCAATATCCCGCCTGAAGAGATTCGCCTCATTTACGATGTGTGCCACAATATCGCCAAATTTGAAACGTATACCATCAATGGGGTACAGCGCAGGCTCTGTGTACACCGCAAGGGCGCAACCCGTGCTTTTGGTCCCGGTGCCGAAGAGCTAGCCCCTATCTTCAAAAAGACAGGACAGCCCGTCCTCGTGCCGGGGGATATGATGCGCGCCAGCCACCTACTCGTAGGCCAGGGCAACCCCATGACCTGGTGCAGCTGCTGCCACGGCGCGGGAAGGCAACGCAGCCGCATCAAATCCTCCGAGGCATGGAGAGGGCGCGATACGGTGGAATACATGCATAGCCAGGGAGTGTTGGTCATCGCAACTTCCCGCCGCACTATAGCCGAAGAAATGCCCGACGCCTATAAAGACGTCGATGCCGTTGTGGAGGCCGTCCAAGAAGCCGAGCTGGCAAAAATGGTCGCGCGGCTTCGTCCCCACCTTGTAATTAAAGGTTAATTTAACTTTTTGTGAGGCTTTTTATGATCAGACACACAATGTCCATGCAAATTCCATGTATCCATTCATCGAAGATGAAGAAAATTAATTAAAAAACAGGAGAATTACAATGTCAATTAAGTACATTAGCACAACAGGTGAAATTATTTTTCACACCCCGTTTAGCCGAAATGAGTTCTTTTTAGCCGAAAAAAATTCTTTGGGAAAGTTCTATCAAGAGCACCCTCAACCCGAGTTTGGAGATCGCAGTATTTGCAAAGCGAGAGAGGAATTTTGGAGTGAGAAACTTAAATTGATGATAGATAGAGAACTGAGCATTATCTCGGGAAATATATTTTATGCCAAAGAAACCCTAGAATCGTGCAAACCTGAATCGTGCAAACCTCTAAGCGCTTTCCCAATCAGTCATGTTCCTCAATTGATTCAAGAGCGCTACGATTTCCATTTAAAGACTTTGAAAAGCAACTCTGAACGATTAGAAGTTTTAAAAGATCAGGTAAAATTCAGCCATAAACATCGCGAGACCTTTAAATTCTTACCTGTAATTATGAAGAAAAATAAAGATATTCAAATCGGAATAGAGGCTTGCAATTATTATTACGCTAAGATCCATCAATTTCATGCTGAGAGCATAAATCCAAAAACCTGGCCATCGAGCGTAGGTCCAGATCGCTTTCAGTATTAACTCGAGTCAACAGCTTCTGGATTTACCTTTTGCTCCTGAATGTATTCCCAAAGCGATTTCGGGAATAGCTATTTGGGCGGCCTTTATTGCGCTTCTTGACAGAGGGAGCCGCTTTCAATTGCGCTTCTAACCCGGCCACAACATGCGGAACCATCTTTTGTTGGGTGTACTTTTCAATCTGTTTCACGAGCGACATATCCTTGTAGGCTGCGAAAGAAAGCGCTATTCCTGCAGCACCCGCGCGTCCCGTCCTCCCAATGCGATGGACGTAATCTTCGACGCTGAAGGGCAAATCAAAATTAAACACATGGGTCACAGAGAGCACATCGATGCCGCGCGCTGCCACGTCCGTCGCTACGAGAAAACGAATTTCCTGACGCCTCAGCTGGTGGATCGTGCGGGTGCGCTGACGCTGATTCATATCTCCATGAAGTGCAGCCGCGCTAAAGCCGCCATCGCGCAATCGGTCGACGAGAGTATCCGCTTGGCGCTTGGTAGATGTGAAAATAATAGCTTGGCCTTCGGCGACTTCCTTTTCGAGCAAATGCTCTAGCAGGCGCTGCTTATGCTCGAGATTATCAACAGCATAAAGGCGCTGTTCAATATTTATGGGCTTAAGGACGTCCGCCGCAATGGCAATTTCCTGAGGCTCTTTTAGCAACCTTTTAGACAAATTCATCACGCTTCCCTTTAGCGTCGCGGAAAAGAGCAGCGTCTGGCGCGATTGCGGTGTGGCCGCGGCGATCTGTTCCACGGGTTCGATAAATCCCATGTCCAGCATCCGATCGGCCTCATCGAGAATGAGGATCTCCGTGCGTGAAAAATCGATGCGTCCGCGGCTAAGATGATCGATAAGGCGCCCCGGGGTTGCCACGAGAATCTCATAAGGGCGGGAAAGATCTTTATTTTGGATGGGGTAGGGAGCTCCTCCATAAATGCACACAGTGCGCATGCGCGGAAGGTATTTGCTGTATTTAATCGCTTGAGTAGCGACTTGCATCGCTAACTCGCGCGTAGGAACTAAAATCAGGACGCGAGGTCCACATACCGAGCGCTTGGAAAGGACAGGGGGAGTGGACTGGATTAATCGGCAGAGCGACGGCAATAGAAACGCGGCTGTTTTACCCGTCCCTGTCTGTGCAGAAGCCCTTAAATCGCCCCCTCCTAATATCTTGGGTATGGCTTGTCTTTGTATGGGGGTGGGATCGGTATAGCCCGATGCGTCAATGGCTTCCAAAAGCCCAGGGTGGGGAATTAATTCTTTAAATGTCATGTTTTTGGTTCACTTTGAAAAATAAGTGAGCCAAGTCTAACATATTGCGACTCTTTACTTCTAACTTAAAATAAAAATATTATTGGGACAATTTAGAATCGGGGAGAGGGTTCTCTACTGAGTCCTTCGCAGCTCCTGTCAATTGAGAAAATTGCTTGCCGAGAGCAAAAACGGATAAGATCCATGCAATGAGCACGATAAATAAAGTGATCGCAATACAAGGCGTAGAGAGCGCGACACTGCCGAATGCTACGATAAAAAATTGGTAGGCTAATGACGAGCCAGACTTGCCCAGCCCAGACCCTAAACCGTCAATAGCCGCTTTGCCTTTGAGCTTGGATTCCGGATTTAGCGTCAGGAAGGAGAGCTCTTTGGAAGCATCGAAAAGAGAATATTTACACCCTTTGCTCAAGCAGTTTTGCAACGACCCGAAGTAGACCGTCATCGCCATCGGGGTCACCCCAAATAACATAGCCGAAAGAGAGCCCAGCGCATCTCCAAAAAACAAAAAGGTGAAAAATCCAATTGCCATCGTCGTCATGATAAAAGGAGTCAACATGGCAATAAATGTCCAGCCCAGCCGCGTGACCATAAGGGAAAAAAAGATACCTCCCACAGTGGCAAAAATGCCGATGCCGATCGTGATCAAATTCATATGTTCTAGCATTTCTGCAGGATTGACAAAATACCGGCGCAACTGCTCTTTCCAGAGAACATCGGTGATATTAATGCTGATGTTATACCCCAGGACGATAATGGCAAGCGGGATGAGGTAGGAAGAGCGGGAGATGTAGCGTATGCTTGCGCGAATAGACAAACGGTTTTTTGCTGTCTCTTCCGTCTCTGGCGTCTGCTCTTGAGGTGTCGCTTCGGAAACGATAATGCGCCTGTTGATCCAGTAAAAAAGCGCCATGCAGCACACTGCCAGAAAAGAAACGAGGGAAAGCAGCTGTATGATTGTGTTCTCCCATGCCACTTTTTGCATGGCAATAGAAAGTAAATCCCCTTGCCCTGACCAAGTAAATAGCATCGCCAAATACCCTCCGACGATGGGGGCGAGGTTAGAGCCAATATTCAATATCCCGTAGGTGCGCTTGGCCTCCCCCACCCCTGTCACATCATTTGCAAACCCCCAGTAGAGCAAAAACAAAACCAATACCGACCAAAGCTCGGAAATGATGTAAAAAGAGGTAAATGTCCAATTGCGAATCAGCGCGATAAAACCGGCAAATCCTAAAGGCAAATAGGAGCTTAGCCAATCCCCTAATCGATCCAAGTGAAGCGCGTCGCTATAGGGAAAGAGAAAAAACGCAAAGAATAACAAATAGACAATGTAGCAGCTCAGCAGGATATAAAAGACATTTTCCTTTCTAAAATACCTGCGCAAGCGCGTAAACAACCAGGCAGCCATAAAAGCGGCTGGCAACATGCCCCAAACTTTTATGAAAGGAATCACCTCCGCCCCGGAATGCTTGGCGGTCAGAATGATCGTATCTTTTAAATTGCGGAGAATGTTGTAGGAGATGCACAAGAGGAAAAGTAGCAGCACCATGGAAAGGACTTTCTTCACTTCTGAGCGATACACGGGCCAAAAGATAGAGCGCAGCAGTCCAAAGCGCTTTTCGTTCATAGTCCTCACGTGTTCTTAAACCTTCTAAGCATAAAAAAAATAAGATTTTTTTGGCAACAAGGTAATGATAAGTATTCCTGTGTAAAAAAAATGTCATCATGCATAATATTTTCTTAAGAAGTACTTTCCTTAGGAGGTCGTTTTATGAAGCAGAAACTCGTCCGACACAACATGTGGTCCTTCCCGACATTTCGCTTTCCCTTTTCCTTGTTTGAAGAAGGGGGAGAGGGCGATTTTCTAGAGCATTTTAATGATTCCTCAGGACTTTCCGTCTCGGAAGATGAAAAATACGTCTACGTCGAGGCGGCTCTTCCCGGGATCAAATCGGAAGACATAGAGATGACTTTTGAAAATGGCGCTTTGTGGATTAGAGCGGAAAAAAAAGAAGAATTGGAAGATAACAAGAAAAAATTTTACCGCAGGGCGATGAGCGCCTTTTCCTATCGCGTGGCCATCCCCGCGGATGTCGATGAGGCCAAGCCGCCCGAAGCGATTTGCAAAAACGGCGTGTTGAAAGTGACTTTCCTAAAGAAGAAGCAAAAAGAAAAACCTAAAAAAATTTCCATCAAAAGTGGATGACTATGGCACGCAGCTTCCTGAGTCTGTCTATTGCAACGCGCCGCTTACGCTATGCCGCAGGGCCCTTTTTGGCCATTTTTTGTCTCATGCCCCTAATCTTGGCGGTATGGCATGCTAACGTCGCCTTGGAAGGCTCGTTGAAACAGCTTTTTTTTCTCTTTTTTCACAAAGGCTTTTTTTCCGCGATGCACTCCATCTGCCGCCCCTACATTTTCGGAACGGCTTGCGCCTGGCAGATTTTTTTTACCTTCCTCATCATTTCCCAGCTCCTCTTCCGGTTTTTGCCGGGGATGCGCTATTACGACAGGTCGATGACATCCGAAGGAGCGCTGACCATTTCCAAGTCCAACGGATTTTTTGTCTTTGCCGCTCTGCTCATCGGCTATCTCATCGCGTCGAAATTTTTACACCTCTTTCCCGCAACTATCCTCTACGATCACTTTGCGGGTTTGGTAGGAGCCCTCAACGTTTTCAGCCTCGGCGTCTTGATCCTTTCGAAAAGCACCGCCATAAAAGCCTTTCATTCTTTTTATCGCCACTTTAACATATTCACAACATGCCGCTGCGCGATGCTGGGATGGGCTTTGATGCTCGTCTCTTTTGCCGCCAAGCAACAAGAGCTCTACGGTCTCTGCGATTCACTCATCGTCTCGATGGCTTTGCAGCTCTTGTTTATCGCTAAATTCTTTTTATGGGAAATCGGTTACTTGAGGGCCATGGACATCACCTACGATCGCTCCGGTTTTTGCTTATGCTGGGGGACGATGGTGTGGATTCCAGCCTTTTACACATCCCCCACTCTCTACCTCGTGCATCATCCCCATCGCCTGGGGGTACCGCTTGCCCTTTTGTTTTTCCTGTGCGGGGCGGCCTGCATCTTGCTCAACCTTCTCGTCGACCGGCAGCGCAGTCACGTGCGCAATAAAAATGGCGAATGCCTCGTTTGGAGAAAAAAACCCGATTTAATCTTTGCCAATTACACAACAGAATGGGGAGAAGAAAAGCAAAATCTGCTGCTCGTCTCCGGCTGGTGGGGCATTTCACGCCATTTTCACTATATTCCCGAACTCCTAGGCGCATTTTTCTGGAGCGCACCGGCTCTTTTTTCGCACTTCCTTCCCTATTTTTACCTTAGCTTCTTGGCTATACTACTCGTCGACAGGGCTTACCGCCATGAAAGGCGCTGCGCTATGAAATATGGCAAAGATTGGGAAAAATACTGTGAAAAAGTCCCTTTCCGGATTATTCCCTTTATTTACTAACGCATTTAAAATCTTATTTGTTTGAAGTTTTCGGTTAGAAAAACTATACTTTGCGTTTTGCTAAAAATCTTTTTACTTAGAAATTTACTGAAACTTCGCTATAATTAGGCAGTTTGTTTCGCGAGGTTTCATGCTTAAGACTTTTTTCAAATCACTCTGCGCCGGTATTCTTATGACAGGATCATTATTTTCGAGCCCTCTCCCCGAGGAAAAGACACAGCAGCCCCCACCTCTGGTCCTCGTCTTGCTAGGGCCTCCTGGATCTGGCAAAGGAACGCAAGCCGTATTCCTGCGCGATAAATTTCAGATACCTCATATTTCTACAGGGGATTTGCTGCGCGAACACATCCGGCGCGGCACGGAGCTGGGCAAAAAAGCACAGCAGTACATTGATAAGGGACAGCTCGTTCCCGATTCGCTTATTATGGATTTGCTTTTCGATCGCGTTTCGCAAAAGGATTGCGCGAAAGGCTATATACTCGATGGATTTCCTCGCACTATGGCGCAAGCGCAAGCCCTGCAGGATCGCCTCCAAGGAAAGCCCAAACCCTTTATCTTCAATCTAGATCTCAAGGACAACGAAATTATCGAACGCCTGACCAAACGCGTATCTTGCGAGCAGTGCGGTACGCCCTATCATTTAAAATTTTCTCCTCCCAAACAAGAGGGGAAATGCGATAAGTGCGGCGGCAACCTCGTCCAGCGCAGCGATGACACCAAAGAAGTGATCAGCAAACGCCTCAAAGTCTACCACGAACAAACCTCTCCCCTCATCCGCTATTACGAATCGCTCCACCTCCTGCATACGGTTAATTGCGAACAGACCAAAGATAAGGTGTTTGAATCCATTCTTTCCTCAATCCCATAGCCCTCCTATAGGCATCATAGAGAGAGTGCGTTTAAAGACGCCTTCAATTACCTGGCGGTTTTGCAATTTAAAACACAATTCAGGGTCGAACAGTCTTAAATGGCTTCCATCGATCAATAAAGACTGGAGTTGGCATTTTTTTGCTAAAAAAAATACCGCGCGGCTGGATATTTTAATTAGAGGGTTCTCCCTTACGTCCAGCTTCTTTAAACTGCGCATTTCTTTTAAAAAATGAGGTACTTTCTCAATGTGATTGCCCGCAGCATTGACTATCTGCAAGTGAGATAAATTTTTAAGACAAAGAGGAAATTCTTCAACAGAATTATCAGAAAAATTTACCTCTTCTAAATTTTTTAGAGCAGCTACTTCGTCGCCTAATTGCATGATTGCATTGTCTTGAAGAAATAATCTCTTCATCGAACGGCAAAAGATGATATTTCGCGTAATTTCTTTTATTTTGTTGCCTGAAACATCGAGCTCTTCTAGAACAATGAGCGCCCCTACTACTCCAGGAATCTTTTTTAAGCCCATGTTCGGCATCCGCAACGCCTTCAATCCCGTAAAACAGATGAGTTGCGCCTCTGTGAGGAGCAAGTGAGAACCCACAAGATTTAATTCTACCACAGAATTGTATCTCCTGTGCTGGATTTTCGGCCCCGTTGGGTTTTGATTTAGCGCCTCTTCGTGGCTCTCTATGCTTTTTTTTCTCCTCTGCTTTAGAGGGGACGAGTCTACTGAGTTTAGTACTACATAGGGGGTAATTTTTTGAATATTTGATAGTGCTGCCGTGGCCATATTTCCTCCTTAAAGATAATATGTAAACTGCACATGGGGATTGTAAAGATTTTTTTAAAAAATGAAAAGTCTTTTTTTGGCGCTAAATCGAATTTTTCGATATAGTTAATGCCTTGCAAAGGCCCAATTTATGGTTACTCCCCTACAACATTCCCCAACTCCTTCCCGCTCGGAACCCACGCCCTATGCGCCCCGAACGCCAGTGCCGAATACCAGCGTGTCTTCGTTACAATCAGCGATGCAAAACACATCATGCTGCCAGAAACTCTGTGATCTACTTTGCACGCCTTTTCGCCTCTTTATAATCTTTATAAATTGGATTTTCTCTTGCTGCGCCTCTACTAAACATCCACCCTCTTTACTCACTTCCTCCCCTACTTGCATAGCACAAACAACGATCGATCTCAATGCGCAAGACGCGCGCCGCCCTCCCTCGATCCTCGACGAGCGCAAGATGGCAGTGTACAAATCGCTAGTCAAAGGCCGCTCTTTAGGCGGGCCGATAGGTTTTTCCAAATTTGCCCTAGGTACGCGCGAAAAGGTTTCCCAAATGCCCTTGTTTTTCGCAAGCCCGAAAATTTCTGCCGCAGCGGGGCCTATCCGCCCTCCCGCGTCAACCGATAACGTTAAACAGTGGCAAGCCAACTTTGCGCATACAAACATATTTGCATTTCATGGAGGACCCTTACTGGCTCAGGAAGAGCAGCTCGTCTTACACTGCCCGCCTTTGGCGCATGCGGATAGGGCGCTTAGGGAAAAGGGATTAACCTCTTTGGAAAAAGATCAGGCGATTCTACTAACAAACGTATCGCAGATGGGCGAGCTGGACACGTTCACCCCGTTGCCCAATAGAGTTTTTTCCAATGGAAGCAACACATTGTACGGAAACAGTTTTGCTGAAGCTTCTCTTCCCGACATTTTTTCCAGGCTGACTGTGTATCCCAACTCGCAGCCGCGCAATATCTTTTCCTTTGCCGCACCCATTATTCCTGCAAAGCTTTGCAATCAACCTTATACAAAGCAGCATCTAGCAGATCTGTTTTATACGGCTTATACTAACTTTGCAGCCATCAAGCAAAGCACAGACAAGCCCGATCAAACAAGCGTTGCGCACACCGGTCTTTGGGGTGCCGGCGCCTTTGGCAATGGGGAAAAGGCCTCTCTTCTCATACAAATAGCCGCCGCCCATGCCGCAGACCTGGATGTGGTATTCTATCCGCTCGACAAATTCGCCGTTTATAGCGCCGCCCTCGAGCTCTTCAACCAGATTAAAAAGCAAAACCCCAACATGACCATTCAGCAGTTCTTGGATCACGTCGCTCAATACGCACAGCACTACGGTCTGCTGTATGGCAAATCCAATGGAACCTAAATTCATAGTATAGTGATTTAAAACAATATTGAGAAAATCTGCTGCGTCGGCTCTGCAGCAAATTTTTCGTCTTTACTTGCGCCTTGTATTCATACAATGGTCGCTCGCTCCAGACAAAAAATTTGCGCAGCCTTCTTGCATATTTTCTCAATATTGTTTTAAATCACTATAATGGCGTTTGTATTAGCGATAAAAATTAAATACCGAGTACACAGAGAGCTCGGTGTTAAATTTTACAAGAGCTTTTCGAACTCTTTTTCGCTCAGCGTCTTTACCCCCAATTCGTGCGCTTTGTCCAATTTGGAGCCGGGATCGTCTCCGACGAGGACGTAGTCGGTCTTGTGACTAACCGAGCCTGCGACCTTGCCGCCGCGCTCTTTGATGAGGGCTGTGGCCGCAGAGCGCGTGTAGTGGGAAAGCGTGCCGGTGAGCACAAAGATCTTGCCGTTAAAATCATGCCCTTTGTGCCGAATGAGCTTAAGCTTTTGTGGGGCGATGCCGCTCTTTAGCAGCATGTGCATCGCTTTAAGATGCGCGCGGTCTTTAAAATAGTGGACGAGAGAATGTGCGATCTTTTCTCCGATGCCCGGAATCTCTTTTAATTCCTCTTCAGACATTTTCTCCAACGTATGAATATCACCGGCTGCCTCTGCCAGCAATTCTGCGACGCCCTCGCCGACGTATTTGATGCTCAAGGCTAAGATAAAGCGTGCAAGGGTGGGATGCTTGGCCGCCTCGATGCTCTTTAGCAAATTCTGAATCGACTTTTCCTTAAAACCCTCAAGCTGCGTGAGGTCTTTTTCTGTAAGTGAAAAAAGATCTGCGGCGCTGTTAATCAGCCCTTTTTGAAAGAGTTGCTCCACAGCCTTTTCTCCTAAATGTTCAATGTCCAAAGCATCTTTGCCGGCAAAGTAGATGATGCGGCGCATCTGCTGCTCAGGACAGCCTTCTGCATTGGGACAGCGCACGGCGACCTCATCTTCCGAATGCACGACGGCAGAGCCGCAGCTGGGGCAGCGCTTGGGCATTTTCCACACGTGCGCATCTTTAGACCGCTTTTTGAGATCTACCTCGACCACTTTGGGAATGACATCTCCCCCCTTTTCAATGATGACCCAATCGCCCACGCGAATGTCTTTGCGTTCGATCTCATCTTGGTTGTGCAGTGTTGCGCGCGCAATCGTGCTCCCCGCCACAAATACGGGATCTAGCTCTGCCACGGGGGTTAAAACGCCTGTGCGGCCCACTTGCACGGTGATGGCGTGTATGCGCGTCTTGGCTTGCTCTGCGGCAAACTTATACGCGACGGCCCAGCGCGGGCTTTTGCCCGTGGTTCCCATTTGATCGTGATAGGGTAAGGCATTTACTTTGACCACGATGCCGTCGATGTCAAAAGGCAGAGCGGGGCGCAAACTGTAGATCTTGTCGGCGAATTTTAAAATATCGTCCACCGAGTGGCACAGCGCGATCTCCTTCTCGGAAAAATGGGGCAGGCCTATTTTTTTGAGGTAATGATGACAAGCGATCTGTTCATCGACGGGAGAGTCCACTTCATCGGCAAAGGCATAAAATATACAGTCCAAATGCCGATGCGCCACTTCTTTGGGATCTAAAAGTTTTAACGAGCCAGCGGCCGCATTGCGCGGGTTGGCCCACAGCTCTTCCCCAGCTTCCTCTTTTTGATGATTTAATTTTTGAAAGACGCGATGGTGCATGAAAACCTCGCCGCGCACCTCGAGCTCGTCGGGAAATGAGTGGCCGGAAAGCTCAAGCGGCAAAGAGCGGATCGTCCGCATGTTTGCCGTGATGTCATCGCCTTTTTTGCCATCGCCGCGCGTCGCTGCTTGAACAAAGCGCCCTTTTTTATAGAGCGCTGTCACAGCGACGCCGTCCATCTTGAGTTCAACGCAAAAGGCGATGTGCGTCTTGCCGAGCAGCTTATGGACGCGCTTGACGAAATCCTCGAGCTCTTGCCGCTCGTAAGTATTGGCCAGAGAAAACATCGGGACTGCATGCTGGATCTGCTTGAAGCCTTTAGTGAGTGTCTCACAAATTCTTTGGGTGGGCGAAGAGGGATGCGCCCAGTCGGGGTGTTGGCGCTCGACCTCTTGCAACTTGGCTATGAGCTGATCGTATTGGAAATCGGAAATTTTAGGACGCGCTTCACTATAATAGTGCTTATCGTGCTCGCAGATCTCTTCGACTAACTTGTGATACTCTGCCTTTGTAAAAGTTGAGCCTTTACACAAACTGGACCTCAAAAATCATCGTGGCCAAAGGGGCGAGCTGAACGTGAACGCCGACGCGCCGCTTTTGAGGATCTTCCGCGATCTTTATCTGAGGATTGATTTTGCCAGATCCCCAGTATTCTTCTCTATCGGTATTAAATACCTCTCGGATGGAGGAAACATTTTGCAAGCGCAAAAAGTAATCCGGGACATAGTTAGGAGTAAAATTATGCACGCAAAAAAGATAAGAGCGGCTCCCCTTGCGCAGGTAGCTGATAGTGCAGTTGCTCTGGTCGGAAAAATCTATCCATTCAAAGCCGCGCGGTTCAAAATCAAACTCCCACAGCGCAGCAGAAGCGTGGTAAAAGTGGTTGAGCTCTTTAAAAAAGCGGTGCAGCATCTGATGCCGCTCGTAATGCAAAAGGTCCCACTGCAGCTGCCCCTTGCAGTTCCACTCCCACCACTGGCCGAATTCCCCGCCCATGAAAAGCAGCTTTTTTCCCGGCTGGCAGATCATGTAGCTATAAAGAAGGCGCATATTGGCAAATTTCTGCCAATCGTCTCCAGGCATTTTTGCCAGCAGCGCGCTTTTTCCGTGGACGACCTCGTCATGTGAGAAAGGCAGTAAAAATTTTTCCGAAAATGCATAGAGAAGTGCAAATGTAAGCTCGTTTTGATGATGGGAGCGATAAATGCAATCTCTGCAAAAGTAGCGCAGTGTGTCGTTCATCCAGCCCATGTTCCATTTCAAATCGAATCCCAAACCTCCCCATTCCAAAGGATGAGAAATGCCTGTATAAGCCGTCGATTCTTCCGCGCAGATAAAAATTCCCGGAAACTGCGCGCGCGCGGCGGCGTTGAGGTGTTTGATAAATTCAATCGCCTCTAAATTTTCTTTGCCCCCATAGATATTGGGAATCCACTCCCCTTCGCTTCTCCCGTAATCCAGATAGAGCATCGAGGCCACGGCGTCCACGCGCAATCCATCGATATGCATCTTGTCGAACCAAAAGAGAGCATTGGCGATGAGAAAATTGGACACTTCAAAGCGACCATAATTAAAAATGTAGGTATTCCAGTGGGGATGAAAGCCCTGGCGCGGGTCGGCATGTTCAAAGAGAAAAGAGCCATCAAACTGCGCCAAAGAGTGATCGTCCGTGGGAAAGTGCCCCGGAACCCAATCGATGAAAACGCCAATGCCGCAGCTGTGTATGTGATTGACAAAATACTGAAAATCCTCTGGAGTGCCGTAACGGCTCGTCACCGCGTAAAATCCAGTCACCTGATATCCCCACGACTCGTCTAAGGGATGTTCCGCAACCGGCATTAATTCCACATGCGAAAACCCCATTTCCCGGCAGTAGTCGGCAAGCTCATGGGCTATAGTGCGATAGTTTAAAAAGTGATCGCCCTTTTTTTTCCAAGATCCCAAGTGCACTTCATAAATGTTGAGCGGATAGGAGTTTTTACTGCGCTGCAAGCGCTGATAAATCCATTCCTCATCCGTCCATTTAAACGTATCCACATCAAATACAACAGATGCTGTCAGTGGGCGCAATTCGCTAAAGGTAGCAAAGGGATCGCTCTTGACGCGCACACGTCCCTCTTTTGTGCGGATTTCAAACTTATAGTGCGCGCCTGTCCCTATTCCCGGAATAAACAGCTCCCAGATGCCGCAACACCCCATACTTCTCATCGGATGGATGCGCCCATCCCAAAAATTGCAGTCGGCGATAAAAGAAACGCTTGAGGCATTCGGCGCCCATACCGCGCATTTGACTCCTTTAATGCCTTGATGGGTGCAGACGCGAACGCCAAAGACCTCATAGAGACGGTAATGCACGCCCTTGCTAAACAGATGGATATCCATTTCCCCTAGCGTCGGCGAAAAGGCGTAAGGATCGTGCGCAAGCAGGCCATTTTGATGGTACACGCGGTAATCCGCAAAGCTCGTCTCAGCGGGAACTTCGTATTCAAAAATGCCTGATCCCACAGGAAACGCTTGGACAATCGTGCCAAAAACCTCTAAATGTACAGTCGCTGCTTCGGGTCGGTAGAGGCGAATGACCTTTTTTGCATCATCAGCGGAGTGCAAACCCAAAAAATGGTGCGGATCATAGAGCCATTTTTCTGAAAGAATCTGCGGCATAAATTACTTTCCTTGAGGGATAATCGGCGTGAACACCTGCACATCGGGCTTGGGAAAAGAGGCGGAAAAATCGCTCTCGCTTGCAGCCATCCACTTCGTATTTTTGCCGAAAAAGAAGATTTCGCCGCGCACGATCAAATGTCCGTTTTCCACCCACAATTCGACATCATAGGTCTTGCCTTTGCGCGGATCCATGATTTTGCCTTTATGGCGCGATCCCTTCTTGCACACATTCCAAATGAAGTCCAACCCTGCGTAAAAAGGCTCTCCCCTGACTCCCTTAGCTCTTCCCGCGGCGGCATAGATCGTGTCATCCAGCACCCCTTCTTTGTCATAAGCCCCGATAATCCGGCCGTAACGCTTTCCTTCATAAGTATAAATGACCATGATAATCCCCGGATGCCCTGTTGCTTCATTTTTATTTTTCCAAAAGCCGTCTATGCTATCAGCATAACCCTTTAAACATAAAAGACTTAAAACTAGAACTACCTTTGTCCAGTCACGCATACGCAAAATCCGGTTCTTTAATGTGAGTCTGTGTAGAAATTAATTTAATTTCAAGTAGTCCTTGCTTGGAAAGCACACGACAAGTGGGTTTATAAAATTCTCAACGCAAATATTTTAGGAAATTTTCTGAGAAATGTTAATAGAAAAAGGAAGAAAAAAATCACTATAATCTATACAATCAATGGATATTCAATTCAATCCATCGTGGAATGTCAAAAAGTCAAACCCGATTAAAGGAATGCCAATTGAATACCTAGCTCCAGAAAAAGGACTAGAATAAACAAACAAATGGAGAAGTTTACAGTGACACAAAAACAAAGAGGCACGATTAAGTTTTTTAACACCCAAAAAGGCTTTGGCTTTATTACCCCCGACGATGGCAGTGAGGAACTATTTGTCCACACTAGCAATGTTATCGGAAATTCCCACTCCTTACGCGAAGGACAAAAGGTCGAGTATATTAAAAGACCCGGCCGCAAAGGTCCCGAAGCAACAGAAGTCAACATCGTGTAACTAACAATTAGTAGGAAGGATGCACATGCCTTTCTACTACTTTTGAAACCGATCGATTATTACAGGCTGCTTGGCTTGAACATCAAGAAGCAGCTTTCCCTCTTCAATAGCTAATTCAATCCCTCTATCCCGAATAGACGAGCGTATGCGGCATTTGCGCAAGTGGCGCGAGACATGCAAGTGCATCGTACACGTAGCGTAAGCGTGCAGTTTTATGCCGCCCAACTGCTTTTTATTCCATTCAAAATCCACTTGATCCCCTGCACGCGTTTGCACGTGAATGAATCGCCCCGCGTGAAAATCGCTCGGAAGGCAAGGCAGAAAATATAAAGCTCCCAGCTCTTCTTTAAAGAAAAGCGAACGGATGAGCGCGGCCCCTTCCGTGAGGAGCAGAAGCGGCGAAGGGTCGCCCTTCTCAGGCGCCTCTTCAGCGAGCAGTCCTTGATGCTCTGTATCAAATAGACGTGGCACGTTTATCCCTTCAAATCCGGCGAGAAACAGCTTTTCAAAGAGCAACAGAACTTCTTGTTTACGCCCACCATCGATGTACTCTGCGCACTGCTGCATCAAGCGCAAAGCGCCTTTAGCAGCGGCAAAAGGAGGCAATTGAGGAGAGATTTGACCCAGGCGCATCCAAATGGGAAAGATCTCCTTAAATTCCATTCGGCGCTTGAGGAGATCCCAATCTTGCTGTTTATGCATTCCCAACGAGAGTCTCTCGCGAGATAGAAGCGGTATCTGTCCCGAAAAAGAGACTGGGATGAGCACGTTTTCCCCTTTTGCCAGACGATAGCTCTGTCCACTTGAAGAAAGACGGCACTGCAAAAAAGGCTGAGGACACTTTTCCAAATGCACCGCCACGCCGTCTGTCTGATGGCGCATCACATAGCGAAAATACCCTTTTGCGCTCTTGCCATATGCTCTTAGGCAGGAGTGTTCGAGATCTAGCTCTGCAGTAAATTCTTGCACGGGCCCTGCGATATCCCAATCAAGAAAGAATAAAGTCTCTGCCTCTCCGCAGCGGAAAAAGCAGATGCGCACAGGGAAAAATTGTACGACGAGATCCGTTTTGGGCAAAAGAGCGAGAGCACCTGGAAGATGAGAAAAGGGATGCAGCCGTTCTGCAATGCGAATGGTCATGGCAGCGCCCTTCCGAACAGCCCTTCTGGCTGATTGGAGAGGATCTCCACATCGCACAGATCGTTGGCGCGTAAATTGTGCTTTTCCACAAAAACCGGCAGGAAATTCTCTGTATGGCCTGTAATGAAGCGCTCTTGTTCGCGGGCGTTTTCAAAAAGCACCCGCATCGTGCGCCCGACATAGCGGCCCCGCAGCGCAAAAGCATGCTTTTCGGCAAGGTGTAGCATCTGCTGTCTGCGCGCATTCATTACCTGCGCTGCTACCCTGTTGGGATAGAGCGCTGCACGGGTTCTTTCGCGAGGGCTGTAGGGAAACATGTGCACCTTGGCAAACCGCACATACTCCATCATGTCCACCGAGTCTTGAAAATCGCGGTCGCTCTCCCCCGGAAAGCCCACGATGATATCGGTTGTAAAAGTAAAATCGCCGCTCTGCTTGCGGATGCGATCGATCGCTTCGAGAAAAATTTCCCGCGTGTACTTGCGGTTCATCCTCTTTAAAATCACATTGGACCCTGATTGCAAGACGATATGCATGGAATGACAGGTAGTCTTTCCTTGCAGCACCGCAGATAAAAGCGCATCGTCAACTTCATCGGGATCAATGGAAGAAATGCGCAAGCGCTCCAAGCCGGGAAGACCATCGATCGCTTTGACTAAATCCACTAAGCGCAGCGGCCTTTCCCCAGCTTTAGGAGCGCCGTCAAAGTCTCCCACATTAATACCCGTGATCACGATCTCTTTGTGCCCGCTGGCAATCAAACCCTTGGCCTCGTCGACGATCTCTTGCAAAGGCCTTGAGCGCGAGCGACCCCGCACATAGGGCAGGATGCAGTAGGTGCAAAAAGAGTTACAGCCATCTTGAACTTTTAGAAAAGCGCGCGTGTGATCCCCAAAGCGCTTAATCGAAAATTCCGGCCACTGCATTTCGGGAAACACGACCGATAACAATTGCTCTTTATCTTTATTGGACACAACGTGCGACACCTGCGGCAGCGCCTGCATTTCGGAGGGCACCCTTTCTGCCAGGCATCCGGTGACTACGATCTGCGCATGCGGATGCTTGCGTGCAAGGCCGCGGATCTCGTGACGGCTCGAACTGTCCGCTCCTTCTGTGACCGTGCAGGTATTCACAATGCACAGCTCTGCCTCCTCACCCTCTTTAGCTTCCGCATATCCTAAAGCGAGCAGCTGATCGCAATAAGCCTGCGATTCATATTGGTTTGTCCGGCATCCCAACGTGACGACTTTAAATTTTTTATTCACTCTTGTGCTTTCCATGCGAATATAATAGTTTTCAGGCAGACACAAGTAAACTCAAAAAATTGCACTTATGCTATAGTCGAATATAAAATGAGCTACTTATGTCTATCTTTGCTCTAGCTCTTTCCCTCTTCCTCGTCCTCAATGCCCTGGGAAATGTCCCTGTTTTTGTAGGGCTGCTCTCCAAATACGCCGAAAAAAAGCAGCGCAAAATCATCATGCGTGAGCTGCTCATCGCACTTTTCATTTTGCTGCTCTTTAACTTCTTTGGCGATGAGGTCCTCAAATGGATCGGCATTTCCCAAGACACCGTGGGGATCGCCGGAGGGACCCTCCTTCTTCTTATCGCACTGGGGATGATCTTTCCCCACTCCACCGATCAAGTCGAATCGCACTCCCACGAGCCGCTCATCGTTCCTCTGGCCACCCCCATCGTCGCAGGCCCCGGGGCCATATCCACTGTCATGGTCTATTCCGAGCACGTCGAAAATGCTTGGATCATGCTGCTAGTGATCCTGCTCGCCTGGCTTCCCACCTTCCTCATCCTTTTAGCCTCTTCTCACATCAAGCACTTCCTCGGCCGCAGAGGCCTTATTGCCTGCCAAAAGCTCGGCGGCATGCTCATCTCCCTTATCGCCGTGCAGATGATCTGCACCGGGGCGATCAACCTTCTAAAATGCGCTTTTGAACCCGCTTTAAAACAGTAATTTTTTAAATTATTATTTTTTTATTACTGTTTTGTGCATAATTTACATTAATTTTTTTGTAAAAATTAATTTTAAATTAAATGGAGACAACAATGTCTTTCTCTGTACCTTGTTTAAACAAAACGCCCGCTCCACAGCCTTCTGTTTATGGCACATGCGACAGGCTTGAGCCAGATTCTCTTCTCGAAGTCCTTCCTAAAGAGACGGAGTCGTCCGCGTCGCAAACACAACCCTTATGCCAAAGAAGCATTACACTCGTCCTTCCTGATGAACATCTGCCGAAGATCTTATACTAATTGAAATAAATAAAATTACACTCTTGCCTCTTGCCCATGTTCTTGAAGTCAATGAAATGACTTGTTCTCTTTGATTGAACCTCTTGCGTAATTCCTCTCATTGAACCTATCCCGATAATGCAGGAAAAATTTTAGTTTGTTATTCTTCTTTGTCTCGGATTTAGGAGGTAAAGATGACTAGATTTAATGGGTTAACAGATAACCAATGGAGATTGATCGAAGGATTTTTTCCAGAGCCTGTA
>DASXPV010000045.1:0-12320 GCA_036493355.1 Rhabdochlamydiaceae bacterium | reverse complement strand
TGAGTTTGCGGGTTGCTGTTTTGATGATGAAGATCTTTCCTTTTATTCCCTACAGAAAGACTTCCAAAGGAAAGCAAAAAACAGGGATTGTTTATCTAGAGAAAAAACGTTGGCAGGTGGAACGAGCGATTGCATGGATGCAAAGAAAGTTCCGAAGACTTGTTGTCAGATGGGAACAAAAAACTAAATTTTGGGAAGGATTTCTAATGTTCGGGATCATTAGATTTTGGATCGGAAGATTATCGGGATAGGTTCAACGTGATGTCACCCAATTTGGAATTTATTTTTTGATAAAAATAAACAATGTATTATAAAATAAATTAAAAATTAAATTTCAATTTTGGTAACTATTCAGGTCCCGCCTGCGGCGCGAACCTGAGTAAAATTTTCACTTTCCATAAAATCTGCATTCCGTCAAAATGTTCCCTTTTAATTTGATTACCTTCATCCTGCTGCACAGGTCTATAGATGATCAACAAAATCGAAACTGACTATGCGAAAGTTGTGGTTGATGGTCTTCGTCAACACGCTGGTTTATTCGGGGGAATATCTGGTAAAAACAAGCCAGACGCAAATCTTCTGGTGAGGCTTACAAACAAATAAGAACTCATTTTATACTCAGGTCCTGCCTGTGGCGCGACCTGAATAGTTCCGAATCCACCTTTTTTAGAAGAAATTTACAAACAATCTATAAAATTAAATTGGAGCAAAAATGACTAATTTAGCTATTAATTCTTATTCTTCTCAATTAGATCAGGCTTTTTCAGTCAGCATCTTGCCCCCGATCAATAAAAGCAGTACATTAATGCAAGAAGATGAAATCGAGGAATCTCCTCCTTGTCTCTCAACCTCGAAGATTTCTATTACAGCAAGGACAGTACTAAGTCCTTCCTCATTAGATCATTTGACGATTGCGAGTAGCGCGAGGTTGCCATTATCAATATGCCATATAATTACTTCTTACAAGGATAATGTCCCTGAATGGGAAAAATGGCCAATATTGCTTGCTGAAAATACTGAGCCAGAACCTAGGCCTTTTATTATTCCGCCCCTACGTATTTGTAACTTTGCACATCATGTGGATTCAAACTATAAAATAGAGCGTTATAAAAATGCTTTTTTTATTGCTGAAGATGAAATTGTTGATGTACATCCCATAAGATTTTTACGAAACTCTCCTTTTGTTCCAGAATTTATGATGGACAAAGACTCTTTGCTTTTTTGTCTTAGAAGGTTTGGCAAAGATCATTCAATGTGGATAGAGGAGACAGATGTTCTTATAAAAAAGCTTCATGCAATTGCAATCACAGAAGATGGAAGACACATAATTCTTCAACAAGCATGTAAATCATACATGCCCACTTGTGTAGCCATGCTTGTATTAGATCACGGAAAAAAGCCTAATTATAATCTAATTAAAACTACTTCCTCGGCTACGGATTCACATGCGATAAAATGGATTCAAGAAGCTGGATTAAAACCAAAGACAACACAAATTCCTAGTTCGGGAAATGTGGAAAATTTGTTAAGCTGCTGTCTAAGCGAGCATGGCCCAGGGATTTTAAGCATCGATCATCCTATAATTCAAGGTCATGGTGTTGTCCTCGATGAAATTTCAGTAGAGAAAAACCATGCTAAAATTCGCGATTCTTTTCATGGTCGTTCACTGACTCTTAAGCTTGACGTATTGCTTTCTTGGTTGGGAAAGAGAGAGACAGCCTCTTATTTTCTGCAGATTGAGTGAAAAAACAAAATATACGCTTTGTCACGTAAGTACTTGAATGATAGGAATAGCGGCAGTCGGAAAGATGTTATTCGATGATCATGCTCCACCTCATCTGCATGCATATTATCAGAATTTTACTGCTACATTTAGTATTAAAACTGGAAAAGTAATTGATGGTAAATTTCCTCTTAAGCAAGCAGCTTTTGTTATGGCTTGGACTTTGTTACACCAAAAAGAGTTGATGGATAATTGGAATGCACTAGTATCAGGAAAAGAGGCAAAAAAAATCGAACCACTGAGGTAATTATGTTGCATACGATTAAAAAAGCTCAATATTTGGAAGAATACAAGATTAAATTAATCTTTAGTGATAAAAGTGTTAAAGTCGTCGATTTGAAAAACTTGTTAAAGACTGCAAAAAATATGCTTCTTCCCTTGAAGGATGTTGATTATTTCAGGCAAGTTAAATGTGATGGTACAACAATCATCTGGCCTAATGGCGTTGATCTGTGTCCGGATGTACTATACAGTATGGGGAAAAGCATAAAGCAATCCATTCGTAAGTCTAGTAAAGCTTCTGTTTCTACAAGACGTAGAAAAAAATCAAAAGTATAAACCCAAGTTATCGCCCTTCTCGCTTAAAAGGCTGATACCATTCTGTTACTTTTACTTCATCATAGAGAATCTGATCATGTTCTCTTATAAACTTTTCAATATAATCAGATGTTTCATGATTTCTCAAATCATTCAGTTTTTCCCAACGTTTCGAAAGTACACGCGAAGATACTGGTGAATTGAAACGTTTTGGCTATGCAACTGTACGCAGGTGATTCTAGGATTACTTATAGATACGGACGGAATTCCTCTCGGATTTGAAGTTTATCCAGGCAACACTTTTGAAAGAAACACATTGGCTGACATCGTTACTCATATGCGAGAAAAGTTCAAGGTGCGACGCTTTATTTTTGTTGCTGACCGTGGTTTGTTTTCCGCAAACAATCTTAAGCATATCCGCAAAGACTGCGGAATATTTGCCCACGAAAACGGGGAATTCATAGTCGGCTTGGAATGTAAGTGCTTGAATGAGAGGAGTAGCGGCAGTCGGACTTGAACCAACGATCCACGGATTATGATTCCTTCGAAATCAATAACTTACAACATTTAGCAATATACGACAATGTGAATTCATAGACAGAATGCTTGTTTACGAATTGGCCGGTTTTGTGAAAGATTGCCCAATGTTATATTCATTCCCCCCACCACCCCCCATAAGTATAGTTTGCAAAATACCACTATTGTTGGTATTATTACCACTATAGGTGGTAGTTATGTTTGAACAGTTATTTGGCAGTCGGATTATTGAAAAAGTCCTTTTCTACATGTTAGCAAACCAAAAATGCTTTGCCTCTGAGTTGCGGCAAAGTTTTGGCATCCCTATTTTTGGCATACAAAGAGCTTTGACACGGCTAGAAAACCAAGGCATTTTAGTTAGCGTTATGGAAGGAAATAATCGTTTATATTACTGGAACCCTCGCTACCCTTTTTTAAAGGATTTCCAAAGCTTTATTGCAAAAGCTTACGCATCCTTACCCGGAGAAATGAAGAAAAAATATTATGAAAGAACAATACGTAAGCGACCTAGGAGAAAGGGCAAGCCTCTATGAAAAAGTTCGATTGGAAGGCTATAGAGACAAAAGAGCTCGCCGGTGTTATTAGCCAGCACCTGAAGACAGACGGGATTGAAGCGATTCTGGTGGGCGGAGCCTGCGTGACAATCTATTCTAATAATCGCTATGTTTCTCGTGATTTAGACTATGTGAGTCATGAAGATCTTCATATAATAGCCGCATCGCTTAAGAAAATAGGCTTTATCAAGAAGGGCAGACATTTTGAACATCCAGAGTGTCCGTTTTTCATAGATTTTGTCACCGAACCTGTTGCCATAGGCAATGAGATCATTACAAAATTTGAGCAGCTTTCAACGAAATACGGCTCTTTTAAACTATTAAAGCCTACTGACTGTGTAAAAGATCGCCTAGCAAGCTTCTATTATTGGGAAGATAGGCAAAGCCTGGACCAAGCTTTGGAAATATGTAAAGACCATAAAATAAACATGCAAGAAATTCGCAAATGGTCAGAACGAGAAGGATTTAAAGACAAATTGCATATATTTGAAAATGAAGTGAAACTTTACAAAAATTCAACAACAGACTCTTAATAAATTGACACTTTAGCAGGTTGATAGAGAGCAAAACAAGAACATGATTTGGCATAGTAAAAGTCATCTTTGAAAAGAAGTTGTGCTTCTTGAAACTGCTTGTATTGGTTAGATTCATGGCACCACATTTTGTCTGTATCTTTCCTTGAAAACGCCTGATTGAATAACGGCGACGAGTCCAAAAATAGTGAGGGGAATTCTTCTTTGGAAAAAATCAAAATCCTTACCTCATTCCATTTCAATATAGGTAACCAGCAACATTTAGGCTTTTCAACTACTCTGACTCTATAAAGAATCGCAATTTCTTTAATTTTTGTAAAATCATCAACTGCCACCACGATTTGACTATTAATTTTTTTAGGAAAGTTGTAACCGCAACAAGAACGTGTGAGAATATCCTGAAACTCTAGAATAGGAGACTTTAATAGCCGATCTCCCATCATTTTCTGCATATTAGAATGCAAGATTGGCTGTGAATACCAAAATTCAGTTGCATTCAGAGATAGTGGATAATCGAGTCTCAAAGGCGAAGCGGACATCGCTACACAATACTAACATCGAACAAATTTTTAAATAAAAAATGAGAGGAATAGCGGCAGTCGGACTTGAACCAACGACCCACGGATTATGATTCCGTTGCTCTAACCAACTGAGCTATGCCGCCCGACAAATTAGCGGGGGAAGGATTCGAACCTCCGGCCTTTGGGTTATGAGCCCAACGAGCTAACCACTGCTCCACCCCGCGATAGGTTGACTAATTTGAAAGCAAGAGTTTAGCAAATGCTGTTATTAAGATTCAAATTCTTTTACTTAAAAAATAAGATTTGGCAAAAAAAGAATATTTTTAGCTATGAAAGTAGGGCAGGATTTGTTCGAGCGTGCGTTGCGTGGAGCCTTTGACTTGGATGCAGAGTGCATCGCAGGCGGAGACGTGGTGGCGGTAGAGCTGCGGTTGTGTAAGCCACTCAAGCAGAGTTTGCGGCAGCTCTTCGAGAGCGACTTGCTTGCCAGCATGGGATTGGAGGATGAGCTGTGTGAGATCGGGCTGGCCTTGCATGTGTGGGCCGAAGAGCACGGGGACGTGAAAGACCACGGGTTCGAAGATGTTGTGCCCGCCGACGTGAGAGGCGAAGCTGCCCGCGACTATGGCGATCTGCGCAATTTGATAGCAGGAGTTTAAAAGTCCCATGGCATCGATCAACACCACCTTCTCCCCTCCTTTTTTTTGTGCGCGTTGGGAGTAGGTCAGTGTATCGATGCCTCTTTCTTTAAGAAGCTGTGCAACTTTGGCAAAGCGCTCGGGATGGCGCGGCACGAGAAGGACTTTGAGGGCTGGGACCTCTTGCCACACTGTATCTAAGGCTGATAAGAGCCATTCTTCTTCAGGCTCGTGCGAGGAGCCGATGACGAGGATAGGATCTCTTGGGTTAATGCCCAATTCTTCGCGGAAGGCGTGCTTTTGCTCAGCGCTCAGGATCTGCGGGGCAAGATCTAGCTTGATGTTGCCCGTGACGTGGAGTTTGTGCTCAGGGGCGCCTAGGGAGAGGAAGCGTTCGCGGTAGAGAGCGTTTTGCACGCAGAAAATGTCAAAGCAAGAAAACAGGGCGCGCGAAAAAGCGGGTATCTTCTGAAAGCGTTGTGTTGAGCGTTCGGAGATCTTTCCGTTGATGAGGAAGATGTGCGCGCCTCGTTTTTTTGCCTGGGAGAGCAGTTGATACCAGAAATCGCTTTCGACGAGGATCAAATAAGAGGGGCGAAAATGGTCGAGGTACTTCTTTACGATCCAGGAAAAATCAAAGGGCAGAAAAAAATGGGCATGGGCCCCTGGCAGGCTGCGCTTGGCTTCTTCGCATCCCGTCTCGGTAGTTGTGGAAATGACGATGGCCATATTGGGAAATTGCGCCTTGAGCTGGCGGTAAAGTGGAATGACCGCTCGCGTTTCTCCCACGGAAACAGCGTGGATCCAGAGTAGCTTCTGCCCAGGATTGAGAGAAACGGGGGGAAGCGCAAGGCCTAAACGCTGTTTAAGGCTATTTCTGTACTTTCCCAAAAAGCATACCTGCCAGATGAACTTGGGCAAGAGGCACAGAAAAAAGACGAACAAAGCGCAATTATAGAGAAAGCTAAACACTATCGCACACGAGGCTAATTAATTTATTGGGGACATAGATGACTTTTTGGATTTCCCCGGTGAGGTGCTTGGCGATGTTGGGTTGATCTTGTATGAAAGCGAGAAGCTCTTCTTGCGTCTTGTCTTTGGGGAGCATCCATTTGCCGCGCACCTTTCCGTTGACTTGTACGACGTATAAGACTGTCTCGTCGACGAGATAAGCGGGATCGATGGTAGGAAAAGGAGCGTAGGCGATCGATTCTCTGCCGCCCAAGTGTTCCCAAGCCTCTTCAGCGATGTGAGGCGCAAAGGGAGAGAGCACCTGCGCTGCCATTTTAAGGACGCTTTTAGGGTATTTGTCCAAGGGAAGGAAAGCGTTTAAAAATTCCATCATCTTAGCAATGGCGGTATTGAATTGCATGGACTCGATGTCTTTTTGTACGGCGTCGACCAGGCGGTGGCCGAGTTTGAGTGCCTCTGGCGTCTCTTCATCGCAAGCCTTGTCGGAATAAATCATGTCGTAAAAGCGGTTCAAAAAGCGTTTGCATCCGCTCACTGCATCGGTATTCCAGATCTTTTCCTTGTCAAAGGGCCCCATGAACATCTCGTACAAGCGCAGGGCATCTGCCCCGTAATCTTCGAGCATCTCATCGGGAGTGACGCCGTTGAGCTTGGACTTGGACATCTTCTCAATTTGACTCCTGAGTTCGACATCTGTTCCCATTTGATAATAGCGACCACCTTCTTCTTTCACCTCGTCGGGAGGCACATAGCCTCCATTGGAGAGCTGATAAGAGCGCGAAGTGACAAGCCCTTGGTTGCGCAGCGTCTGAAAGGGCTCTAGCGTCGATACGAGGCCACAGTCGAAGAGTACTTTGTGCCAAAAGCGCGCATAGAGCAGGTGCAGCACGGCGTGCTCTACTCCGCCGACGTAGAGATCGACGGGCATCCAGTACTTTTCCACCTCTTTGTCCCAAGCCGCTTTTTCATTGTGCGGATCGCAAAAGCGTAAATAGTACCAGCACGATCCCGCCCATTGCGGCATGGTATTGGTCTCGCGCTGCGCCTTTTTGTGAGTCTTGTAGTCGATGATCTCTACCCATTCTTTGACTTTGGACAGAGGGCTTTCTCCTGTAAGCGAGGGTTTGTAATCTGAGAGTTGCGGAGGGCACAATGGCAGTTCATTGATGTCCAAAGCGCGCTTGGTGCCATCGGGAAAGTGCAAGATGGGAACGGGCTCGCCCCAGTAGCGCTGCCGGGAAAAGAGCCAGTCGCGCAATTTGTAATTGATGCACCTCTCCCCTTTCCCCTCTTTTTCCAGCCAGTCCA
Organism: Rhabdochlamydiaceae bacterium; assembly: GCA_036493355.1. GTDB lineage: Bacteria > Chlamydiota > Chlamydiia > Chlamydiales > Rhabdochlamydiaceae > JABDFI01. Next base: position 4,937 of record DASXPV010000045.1, on the reverse strand, counting down.
CGACCATTTTTTTGCCCGTTTCTGTATCTTGGCCATCGATGGAAAAACCCGTGCGTGCGCTATGGATATGCACGCCGCCGGCTATCCAGCAGAATTTTCCGGCGAGCGTTTGGGATTTCACCTCTTCAGGGCTCATCCCCTCGGGTAGGCATTCCGGATGCGCTATAGCATCGGGAATAATGACAGGTGCAATTGGGATGTGGAAAAGGGTGGCAAACTCAAAATCGCGCTCGTCGTGCGCGGGAACCCCCATGACAGCGCCCGTGCCGTACCCCATGAGGACGTAATCGGCGATCCAGATGGGAACGAGTTTGTCATTTACGGGATTAATCGCGTAAGCCCCTGTCCATACCCCTGTTTTTTCTTTGGCCAGATCGGTTCTTTCCAAATCGCTTTTAGCGGCGACCTTTTGCTTATATTCTAAAACGGTCGCTTTTTGCTCAGCAGTGGTAATCTCTGCAACCAGAGGATGCTCGGGAGAGAGAACTAAAAAAGTAACGCCAAAGAGAGTATGGGAAGAGGTCGTAAAAACGGGAATGGGCTGATGTGTCTTTTTCTCGACGAAAACGATTTTCGCGCCTTCGCTGCGCCCGATCCAGTTGATTTGCAGCTTTTTCAAATGCTCGGGCCAGTCGATGAGTTTTAAGTCTTCGATCAAGCGCTCGGCGTAAGCCGTAATTTTCAGGATCCATTGCCTTAAAGGTCGACGTTCAACGGGGTAGCCCCCTTCAATGGAGCGTCCATTGTCCACTTCCTCGTTGGCAAGAACCGTTCCCAGAGCAGGGCAAAAATTGACTAGGCTTTCCGCTTCATAGGCAAGCCCCTTGGCATAGAGAAGGGTGAAGATCCACTGCGTCCATTTGTAGTAATCGGGCGTGCTGGTGGCAAATTCGCGATCCCAATCATAGCTAAATCCAATGGACTTAAGCTGTCTGCGGTAGGTGTTGATGTTTTTTTCCGTCGTTTCTGCCGGATGCGCACCGGTGCGGATAGCATACTGTTCCGCCGCCAGGCCAAAACTATCCCATCCCATGGGATGCAGCACATTAAACCCCATTTGCCTCTTATAGCGGGCAAGGATATCCGTTGCGGTATATCCTGTGACGTGTCCCACATGTAACCCCGCACCTGAAGGGTAGGGAAACATATCCAAAATATAATACTTGGGCTTGGAAGGATCGATTTCAGCTTTAAAAGTGTGGCGGTCTTCCCAGAACTTTTGCCATTTTTGTTCTATGCGTTGATGATCGTATTGGCGCTTTTCCATAAAAAAATTTTCTCTAGTAGGGTAAACAATCGGAATGTAAACAAAAATAGTAGCGAATTGGACTTCTTTTGTCCATACCTGCATGTCCCTAGAACCCAGGGGTGAATTAAAATTATTTCTTACCGCCGACCCTACGAATGTTCGGACAATAGAAGCGGTTAGAAGATGAGCACGCTACCTTTTCCAGGTGATCGGCCAGAAAGGATGCATAGGCTTGCGTATGTTGGATGTCGAGAAGAGACAAGCGCCCTCCCTTTTTTAAAACGCGGACTATTTCGCTCAAGGCCTTTTCGCGCTCTAAAGAGTTGGGAAGATTGTGAATGGCCAAGCTGGACACGATGACATCAAAATGCTCATTGGGAAAGGGAAGGGCGCGCATATCTGCAGTTTGGATGAGGACGCGCTCGCCAACGCCTTCCACCTGAGCATTGCGAAGAGCCGCTTGCTCTGTATTTCCCGACTGATCTTTTTGCTGCCATAGATCAATCCCGATGGCTTTTCCATTGGGCAAACTTTTGGCGGCCTCGATGAGAAAAAGTCCTCGGCCGCAGCCCACGTCCAGTAAAACTTCGTCCCCCTCGAGTTGTAAATCTGCGATCATCTCTAGCGCAAGGCGTGGCTTAAGCGCGCACGTGCTATACACCATCCAAATGCCAGTGGTAAAGAATGCGAGCGCGCATGATGCGGCAAGGATAAAAGTCAGCCAAAACCACAGCGAACCTGCCAAGTAAAACGAAAAGAAAACGCTGATGCAGGCCGTAAGAGAACCTAGAAATAGATTTCTCACGATTGGGGGTGCATCGATTCCGTAATTTGCTTTTTTCATAATAAAATTAACTTAAAGAGGATATTCCATTTTTCGATTTCCTTACAATGCGCAAAGCCTTGTATCAAATAAGGAAAATTGCTAACCTATCTTATTGAATGTGAGAACTTAATCTTTATGCACGACATAAACCAGCTGCGCAAAAATAAAATTTCCCTTCAGGATTACAATTATAAACACGATATAGAAAACCGCTTGGTCATGGCGCAATTTTCCGCTTTAGATCTCGAAGTCCTTGAGGAAATTCTCTACAGCTCTATCAAGATCCCCATACGCAAATTAGCTAAAACACTCGATCTGGAAGACGAAAAGCTTCTCCCCATTTTGCAAACCCTTGGAAAAACGGGGCTCGTCTCCCTTGTGGATGATAGCATTTTGATCGATAAGGAGATGCGCAAGTATTTTGAAGCGCAAGTCATAAAGTTCGATCCCGACTTTAAACCCGGGATGGAATTTCTCCAGAGCCTGCTTAAAAAGGTACCTATTTCTGTCTTGCCCGCGTGGTATGCCATTCCCCGCAGTTCGAACAACATCTTCGATTCGATCGTAGAAAAGTACCTCCTCTCCCCTCAAATTTTTTACCGCTACCTCAACGAGCTGAATTTTTCCGATGCCACCCTTCAGGGCATTATACACGATGTCTACCGCTCTCCCGATTTTAAGGTATGTGCTGATGCGATTATGAAAAAGTATGGATTGTCCAGAGAGCAATTCGAAGAGTGCGTTTTGCATTTGGAATTTCATTTTGTCTGCTGTCTGAGCTATCAAAAAGTCGAAGAGCAATTTACAGAAATTGTTACGCCCTTTTATGAGTGGAAGGAGTACTTGACTTTTCTCAAAGAGACAGACGTCAGCCCCATCGATTCTCCTCAAAAGGTAGTAAGAAAAAGGCCTTGCGACTTTTCCTTTATTCAAGACATGATGCTCCTTTTACATTTGGCAAAAAAACAACCTTTTCCCTTGTATGAAAACAAAGAGCATCAGCTGCTTCCTCCTCAGGAGGTTTTGGAAGCAATTGCCAAAAAAATGGAGGGCTTTGAACCGCAAGACCCTGCATTTCTCAACTATTTGCATGCGCTTTTTGCCAAAATGCGCCTTTTGAAATTGGCAGACGTCTTGGACGGACGCCTGTATGCGCTGGACGCGGCCAATGATTGGTTTGATATGCGCATGGAAAATCGCGCTCTTTTTCTCTACCGCCATCCTTTAAACCACCTCACCTCCAAACACATTCCCGCCCAACTTTGCTCGGAGCGGCACGTGCGCGAGGCGGAAAAGGGCATTGTGCGCGTTCTGGATGCTGACTGGGTGTATTTCGACGATTTTGTTAAAGGAGTGATCACCCCGCTTAGCGAGGATTCCATCATTATGCTCAAGCGCCAGGGAAAGACATGGAAGTACAGCCTTCCGACATACACAGAGGAAGAGATTGCTCTTATTAAAGCAACTGTTTTAGAGTGGCTATTTGAAATCGGCGTCACCGCTGTGGGAATGCACGAAGGTAAAGAGTGCTTTTGCGTGACGCCATTTGGTCAATCTCTCTTTGGGCGATAGAATTATGTCGAAAAAAAGGAGCGATGCAGAACTCTGTTCCAATAGACGCGCATTTCATGACTATGAGATGCTGGATACTTTTGAAGCGGGAATCGCCCTTTTAGGCACAGAGGTCAAATCCTTGCGCGACCATGGAGGATCGCTACAGGACGCGTATGTCTTGGTCAGCGACCGCGGCGATGTGATTTTGAAGAACGCCTCGATTGCCCCCTATCGCTTTGGCGGATTAGCCTTCAACCATGAAGAGAGACGCGACCGTAAGCTCCTCTTGCACAAACGAGAGATCATTAAATTGAAAAGCCTTTCCCAAGAAAAAGGACTCACTCTCATCCCCCTTTCCTTCTACCTCAAAAACGGCTACGTTAAAATCAAATTCGCCTCTGCCAGAGGCAAAAAAAGCTACGATAAGCGCGCCGCTCTCAAAGAGCAGGAACACAAGCGCGCTATTGGCCGCGCTATGCGCGAAAGAAATGACGAATAATTCCTCTTCTGATATATAGATTTTTTTGAGCTATTATATCGGAGAAAAGCCATGAGAACGATCTATTCTCGTTTAGCATATGCATTATCACTCTACGCTCTCACTACTTCAGCTTGGAGTGCTCCCCTCAACTTTGCGAGTTTTAGCGACCTAGCTCAAGCCGCTTGAAGCACCCACTTCACTATATCATCCATCCAATTCACCATTTCTGGGGTAATATTTTCTATGGAGCGCTCTCTATCAACTTTTTTCTTGTTAAATCTTATGATCGACGAGCGACAGCGAGTGGGTCATAAAATTGTACAAAGTCGAGCTTAGAACAATCCAGTAAAGATAAAAAAATAAACGGCGGAAGAAAAAACAAATTGAGCATAGAAAACATGTTGCTCATGACGCTGGAATATATTCGAGAATACAGAACCTATTTCCATATCAGCCAAAGCTATGGCGTTAGTGAGAGCACGGCTTATAAAACAGTGAGGTGGATCGAAGACGCTTTAATCAAGCATCCAGATTTTGCTTTGCCAGGGCGTAAAGCCTTGTTAAAAAGTGATGTAGAATATGAAGTTGTCTTAATCGATGCGACAGAAACGCCTATTGAAAGGCCAAAAAAAAGCAAAAGCACTTTTACTCGGGGAAGAAGAAAAAGCACACTCTGAAGAGCCAGGTTATCGTGGACAAGAAGAGTCAACAAATAATCTGTACGGCGTTTGCCAATGGAAAGCGACATGACTTCAGGCTATTTAAGGAGTCCAAAACACAGATTCATCCGGCAATAGGCGTGGTAACCGACACTGGATATCAAGGGC
>DASXPV010000044.1:0-7401 GCA_036493355.1 Rhabdochlamydiaceae bacterium | reverse complement strand
CGAGGAGATGATTTTTCGAAGCGAGGTGAGGCTCAAGAAGGCAAGCGGGAAACTAGCCGCAGGACTTGTTTCCGACATGTCTATGGTCGACCCAATGCTTACTTAATATACACTCCAAAATTTAATTTCGAAAGAAGTCTAGTGATTTAAAACAATATTGAGAAAATCTGCTGCGTCGGCTCTGCAGCAAATTTTTCGTCTTTACTTGCGCCTTGTATTCATACAATGGTCGCTTGCTCCAGACAAAAAATTTGCGCAGCCTTCTTGCATATTTTCTCAATATTGTTTTAAATCACTATATCTCGTACGTTTCGCTCAGCTCTCAGGCAAGATAGTGGGCAAGTTGGGTTAATAGCTAGCGCTTTTGAAAATTTTTACCACAGAGAGCACAGAGCACACAGAGATATTAACACTGCACCTCTTTTCTCTGTGTGTTCTGTGCTCTCTGTGGTAAAAAATTTCAAAAGCGTTGATTTTAACAGCTTTGTTTAAAAGAAAGCCGGAGATGGACTCTTAGCACGATGCGAATTCCTTAAGGCTGCTACTTTCCAGTCCTGACCTAGTTCGGACGGCACCACCCCAAAAGGTCCCCGGCAGAAGGCATTCTAGCACAGCAGGGGATTGGAGCAAAGGAGTTTTTTAATTTTTTGAGCGTAAAAAAAACTATTTTATATAGTGTTTTAATTCTGTATTAGGAAAGAAGCGAGCGAGAATCTGATCAGCTTTTTCTCCTTTCTCTGCCAGAAGAGAGGCGCTCAGCAAGCAAAGCCCGACGCCATGTCCTTCTCCGAATCCTTTAAAAACGACTTTATCCCCGCGTGTGGTTATGGTGAAATCATTGCTCTTTAGCGATGAGGGTCCGAGCTTTTCTTGCAGCATTAAAAAGTCGATAGTGTGGATTTCTTCTCCGGTTTTTACGCGCAGGGCGTAGACTTTTTGCGAATGCTTATCTTCGTAGAGCGCGATATCGGAAATCTTTTGCGCGTCAATAATGCGGGCTAATTCGCGTTTGGAGATCTCGAAAAACCAACCGCATTTAGGCCGTTCTTTGGCAGCAATCGGGGATGAGACTCCTCGAGGAGAGGGGATATCCTTGCGGAAAATAGTGGCAAAGTCAGCCGTTTTCCCGGCGCTATTTTTTGTCCAGGTAGCAGGGAAAGGGGCATCCTTGTAGGTCAGGATCATGTGGCGCGTATTGCTTATTGCGTGTTCAATATTGATGTGCTGCAGATTTAAGCCTTCGCCCGTATAGCCCGCTTCTAATGCACTGATTTGCCAAAGAGCTGAAGGATTATGAGACATAAGGTAATAAGCATGCGTGCGCGCGAGGATGGCCACGGCTTCCAGTACTTCGCTGTCAAGTTCATCCGACCAAGGGCGAGAAAGCACCGACTTCAAGTAGCGCTCGAGGTCGATTTCATTGACGATGCAAAGAGCGCCGTCTCTAGAGGCATAGATCTCCATGCAGCCGCGGTATTCTATGCCATTGACGAGAATGCTGGTCTGCGCGTCAATGGGAACAATGCGGATGTTCGATACGCCGGGAAATTCCTCGCCCCAGGCGATCGCCCCCTTGAGTGCGTGGACAAAATCTCTTTTAGAGGTGATCCCGTTGGAAAGAAGCACGCGCGTTTGCGGATTGTAAATCTGATGGTGGCCTTTAACCTCCAAAAGAGCTTCCTTGCTATTTTCAGAAAGCAATACGCGCATCGTGGCTGGCTTTGTCTTTTGCGAGACGTCAAAGGGAATCTCCGCATGGGAAGAATGAGCGCTGTTTAAAAAGGCAAGAGCGCCGATTGCGAGGTTGAGGGAGGTTAAACAGGAGAGAATTTTCATGGGTTTTGTACTCCTTTATTTGGCGGGACGCGGCCTAAATGGGTGTAGGTTAACAGCGTGGCCTCACGTCCTCTGGGGGTGCGTTTTAATAATCCTTGCATAATGAGAAAGGGCTCGTAAACCTCTTCCAGCGTATGCGCTTCTTCTGACAAAGAGGCAGCCAGGGTATTGACGCCCACCGGCCCTCCCGCATAATGTTCGATAATAGTGGTTAGAATCTTTTTGTCCATCTCATCCAGCCCAAGGTGATCGATGTGCAGCATCTCTAAAGCCTCTATTGCGATTTTCTCATCGATGCGGGCGGCCTTATGGATTTGCGCATAGTCTCTGACCCAACGCAAAAGATTATTCGCGATGCGAGGCGTGCCGCGCGCGCGCTTGGCGATGATGAGGGCGGCGGATGGAGTAATGGGGACATTTAGAATTTTTGCCGATCGGGAGACGATGGTCTCGAGAATTTGAGGAGTGTAGTAGTCCAAACGCAGGTGCAGGGCAAAGCGCGAGCGCATGGGGCTGCTCAAAAGACCGGCGCGCGTGGTGGCGCCAATCATGGTAAAGGGATTGAGTTTGACCTGGACGCTGCGCGCAGCGGGACCAGAATCGATCAGCAAGTCCAAGGAGAAATCCTCCATGGCGGGGTAAAGGTACTCTTCCACCGCGCGATTGAGCCTGTGGATTTCATCGATAAAGAAAATGTCACCGGTTTGCAGATTTGTCAAAATGCCCGCGAGATCGCCAGGCTTTTCTAAGACGGCACCTGAAGAGACGACGAGGTTGGTGCCCATGGTTTTGGCGATAATGTGTGCCAGCGTCGTCTTGCCTAAGCCCGGCGGACCGTTAAACAGGCAGTGTCCCAGTGCTTCGTTGCGCTCCATCGCTGCACCCATGATGACGGAGAGCCGCTGTCGGACGCTGTCTTGCCCTGTAAATTCGTTTAGGGAAGATGGGCGCAGGTGCGTTTCAAAAATCGCATCCTGTTTGGTCCAGGAAGAATGGATAAAGGCGTCATCGGGCATAAGCAGGGCAGTTTTGCATTTTAGAGGTATAGTAATTTAAAACAATATTGAGAAAATCTCCCGCGTCGGCTTTACAGAAAATTTTTCGTCTTCGCTCGCGCCTTGTACTCGTACAATGGTCGCTCGCTCCAGACAAAAAATTTTCGCAGCCTCCTTGCATATTTTTCTCAATCTTGTTTTAAATCACTATAATTGCCAAACTTCAATTTGGCGGCCAAATCCGCGCTTTTTGCGCAGGTTCGCTTCTTTGCAATTACCTCTTTAATAAAAACTCTAGCAAGAAAACGATTTCGCGCGCTATACCTATTGCTTGCATCAATTTGATTTTAACTAAAGGAAGCTAACTATGGGCCCGCAGCCGGATAAATGGATTCGCCATATGGCATTAAATCAGGGAATGATAGAGCCGTTTGTCGATCGCCAGGTCAGAGATGTCCATGGGGACAAGGTCATCAGCTACGGACTCTCCAGCTATGGCTATGATTTGCGCGTTGCCAATGAGTTCAAAGTATTTACTAATCTCTACAATTCCCTTGTCGATGCGAAGAACTTTAATGAAAACGCTTTTGTACACATCGAAGCCAAGGAGTGCATCATCCCGCCCAATTCGTTTGCTCTGGCACGCAGTATAGAGTATTTCCGCATCCCGCGCGACATCTTGACGATCTGCTTGGGAAAATCGACCTATGCGCGCTGCGGCATCATCGTCAACGTCACTCCGTTTGAACCCGAGTGGAAGGGCTATGTCACTTTGGAGATTTCCAATACCACGCCGCTTCCTGCTAAGGTCTACGCGAATGAGGGGCTGGCCCAGGTGATTTTTTTCCAGGCAGCCGGGGATTGCGAAGTTTCCTATGCGGACCGCAAAGGCAAGTACATGGAGCAGACGCGCATTACGCTTCCCGTTCCCTAATTTGCTAGAAAAAAAAAGCTCTCTTTTGGACAATCCGGGGTAGGAGATCTAAACTCGACTTTGTACATTTTTTGACGAGCAGATGCTCTCTCTGGAGATGCCGTCAAAAAATGTACAAAGTCGAGTTAAATTAAAAGTATGTCGCTTCACGCAAAAAAGGATGCCACTTCGGTAAAAACCTACAAAGATGGGTGGATGCGCCACTACTGGTGGGTGCTTCTCTGCATCGCTATTTTTTTTGGCATTTATGCTCATGCCGCTTATAAAAAGCGGGGGGCGATTTCCACTCTGGAGTCCTATTTGAACGACCTGCAGGTGGAAAAAGAGGAGCTGCTTTTGCAAAGAGAAGAGCTGCTTCTCAATATCCAGAGTCAAAGCGATTCGACATGGGTCGAGCTGATCCTCATGAAGCGATTAGGGCTTGTCCCCGAAGGCAAAACAAAAGTCTATTTTGATCCCTCTTTTGAGAAGTAATACCAATTATGAAAAAGAACTGCATATTTGAGCGCGTCAAAGCGCCTAATTTTAGCGATCGCAAATAGCATTGTATTGCTTTAATACTATGCTATTTGCGATCGCTAAAATTCGGCAGCTTTCATGCAGCTGAAATGCGAAGTTATTTTTCATAATTGGTATAAATGCTCTACTTGCTGATCGTTTTTCTCGCTTCCCTCATTGCCTTTTCCGCTTTTTTTTCTGCCTCTGAAGCAGCGCTCTTTTCCCTCCCCTCGACAAAGGTCAAGGTGTTTCGCACAGATAAAGACCCGCGCAAGCAGCTGGTGGCGCAAATCCTGAGCACGCCGCGCGATTTGCTCATCACCATCATCATCCTTAACGTCATCGTCAACATTTTGATACAGAACGTGACGTCCAGCATTTTCGGGGACTTTTCGGGATGGCTCTTTACTATCTTGACGCCTTTGGTATTGACAGTAGTATTTGGAGAGGTATTCCCCAAGTCGATCGGCCTTGCCAATAACGTAGCCTTTTCCTACCGCGTGGCGCCCATATTAAACCGCGCCCAAAAGCTTTTGCTACCCCTTAGGCGCGTTTTAGGGGAAGTGACCAATATCGTTTCGCGCATTTTGTTTTTTTATCTCAAACCCGAGGAAGAGATTTCAAGCGACGAGCTGCGTCATGCGCTTAAGACCTCAAGGAGTTTTGAAATATTAAACGAAGAAGAGGCGGAGCTTGTGCGCGGTTATTTGCACTTGCAGGAGGCGCAAGTCAGAGACAGTATGCGCCCTAGAGAGGAGGTCATTTTTTATAATCTGGAGGACCCTCTGTCCAAACTGATCCACCTATTCGTCGATCAGGAGTGTTCGCGGATCCCGGTGTGCAGGGAAAACCTCGACAAAGTTTTAGGCGTCATCACTGGGCAGCTATTTTTTTTGCATCGCGATAAGATCAACAAGCCTGAAGACATTCTTCCCATCCTAGTCAAGCCCTTCTTCGTCCCCGAATCTACCCCGGCCAGCATCCTTATCCGCCAGATGTACAACCGACGCGAATCTTTAGCCCTCGTCGTCGATGAATACGGCTCGATTTCGGGGTTGATCGCTTTGGAAGACCTCGTGGAGACAGTCATCGGTGAGATCGCGGATGCGCGGGATACCAAAAGTCATTACACGCGCTCGGGAAATGATATTCTCATCGCCAGCGGCAAGCTCGAGCTTTCCGAGTTTGAAGAGATTTTCGGCGTTACACTCCCTTCTGAAAATAATCGCGTCACCTTGGGAGGATGGCTCACCGAGCAACTGGGGGATATTCCTAAACCCGGAACGAAAGCGACCTTGCATGGTTTTTTCTTTCACGTGCTCGCCGCGGACGTCAAGCGCGTGCGGATGGTCTACGTGCGCAAATTGCAATCTAAAAAAGATGAGGAGAAGTGAGAGGGAACTGGCAATTCTATCTTTTGCTGATCGTGATCAGCTTAATTGTTCAGGGCTTTTTTGCCATGATCGAGATGGCCTGCGTTTCGTTTAATAAAGTGCGCTTGGAATACTATGTCAGCAAAGGCAAAAAAAGGGCGTTGTGGCTGAGTTTTTTGCTCCAGCATCCCGCGTATCTGTTTGGAACCACGCTCATCGGTGTTAATACAGCGCTCGTCGTGGGCTCAGAATGCGCGCGGCGGTTTTATGCGGCTGTGGGTTTAAGTCCGGAGATCGCCCCTTTGAGCCAAATCATTCTGGTTTTGATCTTTGCGGAGATCTCTCCCATGTTTGCGGGTAGGCGTTTTGCTGAGCACGTCGCGATGCTCGGCATCCCAATCCTCTATTTCTTTTCCCTATGTTTGAGACCCATTATCTGGTGTTTAGATTGGCTCTGCAAAGGTGTCAACCGGCTCGTCGGCCAAAAGGCGCCTCCCGGCGTTTATCTTTCGCGCGAGGAACTGCAGAATATTATCGAAGAGCGTGAAGAGACCGTTGCCCTGCAGCCCTCTTCCAAAGAATTCAACACCCTTGTCTCGAATATCTTTTCCTTGAAGAGCAAAATCGCCAAAGACCTCATGCAGCCTCTCTCCCAAGTTCCCTTGGTCCCCTCCTTTTGCACTATAGGGGAGATGCGCGAGCTGGCGCAGAAGCAGGAATTGACCTTTCTGCCCATCTTTCATCGCACCGTGCAAAATATTGTGGCCATTGCATATCCCAGGGATCTTTTGCGCCAATCGGATGCCAAGCGCGTGCGCGACTTTGCGCGCACTCCCTGGTTTATCGCAGAAAACAGCTCGATTTTGCATATTTTAAAGCATTTTCGCAGGAACAATCAGAGCCTGGCCGTCGTGCTCAATGAAAAAGGGCTGGCAACGGGAATCCTCTCCCTCGATGAGATCATTGACGAGATCTTCGGGCAATCCGACGAGTGGATGTCGTTTGGAGAGATGCTCCCGCGCGCCTACCACATCGTCGTCGATCGCACGTTCCCCGGTGATACGCGCCTGGAAGAATTCAACAAGCAGTTTTCCGTGCACCTGGCTTACGACGATGCAGAAACGCTGGAGGAGCTCATGAATAAAATCCTCGGCCACCCGCCCTCCAAGGGCGAATCCGTTCGCGTCGACCAGTTCGAACTCACCGTCGAAGAGGCAACCCTGCTCGGCACTCCCGAAATCTTAGTGCGCACCGTTTTTTAAGAGACTGTTGTTGAAAAAATGATGAAATCTGTAGCAGCATTTTTTTCGTTATCGCTACTTCTTTTTTTTAAAGTTGTATCCAAAGAGAACGTCATAATTGTGTATGGCGAAAAGATCGTTAGAGAATCTTCTTGCATGCAAAGAATCGAAAAGGCAGTGCAAAATGTGTGTAGTGATATCTCTGAACGAACCTATCCCGATAATCTTCCGATCCAAAATCTAATGATCCCGAACATCAGAAATCCTTCCCAAAATTTAGTTTTTTCGTTCCCATCTGACAACAAGTCTTCGGAACTTTCTTTACATCCATGCAATCGCTCGTTCCACCTGCCAACGTTTTTTCTCTAGATAAACAATCCCTGTTTTTTGCTTTCCTTTGGAAGTCTTTCTGTAGGGAATAAAAGGAAAGATCTTCATCATCAAAACAGCAACCCGCAAACTCATTGCATCATATCCTTTATCAGCTTCAAGAATGGGAGTCTTTCCTTTGCTTACCAGAGGTT
>DASXPV010000043.1:0-31172 GCA_036493355.1 Rhabdochlamydiaceae bacterium | reverse complement strand
TGGGAACATCACACCATCTTGAGCCTGTCGTTAAAATCCACAAGATCGTGTTTACAACGATTCTCCATGGTGTATGAGGTTTTCCCTTTTCCCTTTTTACAGGCTCTGGAAAAAATCCTTCGATCAATCTCCATTGGTTATAGTAATTTAAAACAATATTGAGAAAATCTCTCGCGTCGGCTTTGCAGAAAATTTTTCGTCTTCGCTCGCGCCTTGTACTCGTACAATGGTCGCTCGCTCCAGACAAAAAATTTTCGCAGCCTCCTTGCATATTTTTCTCAATCTTGTTTTAAATCACTATATCTGTTAACCCATTAAATCTAGTCATCTTTACCTCCTAAATCCGAGACAAAGAAGAATAACAAACTAAAATTTTTCCTGCATTATCGGGATAGGTTCGTGCATAATTTTTACGATGAATTTCTTGACCCATCAACAACGAGCCGAGCTCAAGCTTAGGCGTAAAATAGAACGAGAACAAGAGAACATGCGATCATATTCTATATGTTGTTGACGGAGTAGTTTGGTTATCTGAGCTTCGCAAAAATATGCAAGAAAACAGAGAGTTAAGTGCCCGATAATTCGTTTATCGGTCCAATGGTATTTGTTCAGGGGGTATAGCAAGACTGGCTATACCCCCTGAAAAAATACTAAATTTTTTTCCAAAATATAGGGACATGCTCCAAAGGTGCTGTAGTAACTTAAAGGTCATTGTGTTATGGTTCGCCAAAAAAGTGGCCTTAAATGAAAAAGATCATAGCTGCTCTGATTTGCGCTTTTATTATTGTACTTGTCATTTCTTTACCCGATCGCATCGAGTGGAATCGAGGGATTCTTACTTCAAAGAAGCTGAGTTTCGTCTCTCAACCCTTTTCGTTTTTTCTTTTCAACAAACCCTCAGTGCGACGAGAAGAGCAGACAGAGCAAACAGCATCTGCTTTGCCTCGGTATTGTGGGTTTGCCGATTCCCTCTTCCAAACTTCGGGGCTTGGCACAAAAGCTTCCGCAACGCAGCTGGAGGGAGTCTCGGATTGGGATCAGTGGTTAAATCCTGAAAAAATTGATGGGGAAGGAGATTATGAAAGGTTCTTTATCGACGTGCTGAGAGATCCCGATCCCTATATTGCCATTCTAAAAGACACCCATGTTACAGCCCATCGGTTTTCTCTTGAGTGGTCGGTAATCGAACCTAACCCGGGGCAATGGAATCAAGAGGCGATCGACCTTTACCGCACTTTTATCGATAAGCTGCGAAAAGCGGATATTGAACCTTTTGTTACCCTCTGCCATTTTGTCCTTCCCCGCTGGTTTGCCGAGAAAGGAGGATTTAACCAGCTGGAAAATATCGACCTTTTTGTGAGTCACTCCATCCGCATGATGAAAATGTTTCCTCAGGTGACGTATTGGATGACGTTTAATGAGGTAGGCGTGGATGCCTTTCAAAAGTATGTCGCAGGAAAATATCCCCCGGGCATTAAAGGAGACTTAACGGCGGCGGGGACCGCCATGCGCAATATGCTCATCGCCCATTGCAAGATCTTTCAGGCAAAAGGAGAGATCGACCACCCCCTCAAAATCGGGATCACCCATCAGTGGCTTAATTTTCGTCCCATGGGCGACAATCTCCTGGAAAAAGTGATTTGCCATCACTATTCCAAGGTCATGCACCGCGCCCTTTATGATTTTTATAAAACGGGCCAATTTTCTTTAGCGGTCTTCTGCAGAGCAAATGTCCAATTTTCGATCCCTAAGGAAGAGTTCGAACGCAACAAAAAATTCCTCGACTTCCTAGGAGTCCAATTCTACGGATTTCCTCGCGTTAAAGCGGGGATGAACAAGGGAAAGAAATATCCCGGTTATCAAGTGATCAATAAAAAAGGATTCACCTTTGGGGCTACCTGTTTAGAAAACGGAAAGATGATGAGTTTTGGCGGCATTGGCGTGTATCCCGAAATGTTTAAAGAATGCCTTGAGGAGGCCTATGAGCTGGGCGTCCCGATCGCGATCACGGAGATAGGCTGCGATGCGAATATCCAAAAATGGGGCGAAGATCGATTTGCCATCTGCGACGCCACGCAATTGAGCTACTTTGAAAGCATAATCCCCATTCTTCGGGAATATAAAGGCGAAGTGATCGCTTTTTTCGCTTGGACATTATTTCGCCAACATCTCGAATGGAACCGCGGCGATTTCCCTTCCCTCGGCACAGTGACCCTTAAAAAAGATAATGAGCGCAAAATCGCGAGCTATACCCTTTCTCCGGCGGCAAAATTTCTCCAGCAAACCTACAAAGAGGTTAGGGAAAATCAGCGTTAAAACTTTAGGTCTACATTCAAGGTGCTGAATTGCTGCATCCTTGAAGTGTAAGCCGCACTTTTCAATAGCCTCGGGTAAAGTAAACCATCTACCAGAGGTTCAAAAAAATTATACCCTGCTTTTCCAAGAAGAACAAGCGCTAGGCATTATAAATTATAAGCTTCACACTTGACAAAGTCTAATAGCGGTATATACTGGTATATACCAGGTAAGCTTATAAAAATATGTTTATTCAAAGAATCTGTTTTGCTTTAGAAAAGGCTAATGTCCCTTATGCTATTGTGGGGGGGCATGCGGTTGCATTGCATGGCGCTATAAGAGGAACTGTCGATGTTGATGTCGTTATTGAATGGTCTCTAAAAAATCTCCAAAATACAGAAAATGCGTTCAAGAAAATAGGTCTTGTGTCTTTGATACCGATTACTGCAGAGGCTTTGTTTCATTTTCGAGACGAATACATTCAAAATCGCAACTTAATTGCTTGGAATTTTTATGAGTCATCCAATCCTCTTAATCAAGTGGATCTCGTGATCAACTATGACTTTAGTGCTCGTAATGCGAAGAAAATTGAAACTTCTCAAGGTGCTATCCGGATTTTGTCTTTAAGTGAGTTGATAAAAATGAAAGAAGCAGCAGGCCGGCCTCAGGATTTAGAAGATGTGAAGGCGCTCAAAAATTTATGAAAAAAGGCATTCAATATTTTTCCAAAAAATATCTAAAACGCTGTAAAGGCGCTACGCCGGATCAAATTATCGAATTTCTTGAGAATTATCGCATGCTTTTTGCAAGCACTCGAGAAAAAAGTCAATTGATTAGCATTAAAGTAGAACCTTCTCTTCTAAAGGCTTTCAAACGCAAAGCAGAGCTAGAGGGCGTTTTTTACCAAACTCAAATAAAAAAGCTCATGAAAGAATGGCTCACGCAGGAAAGTTCATGATGACAAGACACAAATCAAAAAAGCACATTGTTGTGATTACGGGGAGCGCGCGGCCTAATAATTTTACAATGAAAGCCGTGCGCATTCTGGCGGATGAATTGAAAAAAATCACATCTATTACATTTGAGATTATAGATGCGGCGACTTTAACGCTTCCTTTACCGGGGACCTCTTATAAAGATTCGTCTCATGAAATGCTTAAAGAAAAAGTGTTGGATGCAACGGGAATCATTCTCGCTTCCCCTGAGTACCACGGGGGAATTTCCAGTGTCATGAAGCTGATTATCGACCATCTTGGCTTCCCTTCCGTACTAGCCGGCAAACCCATCGCTTTATTAGGCGTTGCGGCAGGTTCAATAGGAGCGATAAAATCATTAGAGCAGATCAGAAGCATTTGTTCTCACGTCGGAGCAATCGTTTTACCGCGCCCGATCTCCATCGCCAATATTCAAGATATATTTGATGCAAAAGGGCATTGTAAAGATAAACTAAGCGAAAAAAACATTCGCAGCGTTGCAACGCTGCTCGTTGACTATATCGATCGACATATTTGTCCTCGTATCGCTCTTGAAAATCTAGTTAGGAAAGAAAAAAAAGGCATTTAAGCAAGACTGAGTCCTCGCTCTCCTCTATAAAAGAGGGTAAAATTTTCTTTAAAAAATCCTGTTTGACCCTAACGTATACGTCATTCCTTATTATAGGACTATCCTTTAAAATCAATGGGATATTAAAGGAGAAAGGAATCGATGGCCTACACAGTGAAAAAGTTAAGCGAGCTCTCAGGGGTGACGATTAGAACCCTGCATTTTTACGAGGAAATCTCTCTTCTTAAGCCGGCTTATTATGGGGCTAATGGATATCGGTATTATGAAGAAAAAGAGCTTTTACAGCTTCAGCAGATCCTCTTTTTTAAGGAGTTGGGTTTTTCCCTGAAACAGATCCAAAAAGTTGTGGGGAGAAGCGATTTCAATCAGCTCGCCGCCCTCTATTCGCATCGCAAAGCGCTGAATGCGGAGTGGGAAAAAATCGGCATACTGCTAAAGACCATCGATAATACAATTAAACACTTAAAAGGAAAAAAGAAGATGAAAGACAAAGAGCTATTCGATGGTTTTAATATTACCCTGGTGAAGGCAAAAGAAGGGCAATCTTATTCCGCTGCCGAGAAACTCGTGATTCAGAGCGTTAAAAACCCCACCCAAACTGCTGAAGATGTTGAAAGAAGAGGAAGAGCCTTCTATGAAAATATCACCCAAGTGATGCACGGGCTTTTTAGAGAACTCGTGCAATGCATCGAGAAGAGCCTGGAACCGGATGCGGATGCAGTGCAAAAGATCATAGAGAAACATCACTGCTTTGCAGAACGCGCTCTTTCTGCGACAAAGAAAGTGTACAAGGCATTGGCTCAATTGTACGTAGAGCAGCCTGAGTTCCGAAAGCAGCTAAATTCTTTTCACGAAGAACTTGCTGCCTTCATGGCAGAAGCGATGCGGATATTTGCCGATCGACGCTTATCCTAATTTGCAGTTATGGCAAATGTTTTTTCCTTTTTGGACTCTTGGTCGATTAAGGTAACGATAAAATTAGGTTGATACTCTCCCGCAGGGACAAAGAGGATTCGATTAAAATGTGAATGTGGATTAATTATGCGATCGCTAGATGCCGTTTTATGATAGAAATCCGTATCTAGCGCCTCATTTGCCTCTGAAGATTTAAGACCGTCGATAACAGCCGGGATTATTAATGGCCATGCTATTAATAAACCCGGTATACCGTAACCCAAGGCTCTTCCGACGGTAGAGGTATGTACGGAATGAGCAACCTCTTCTGGTCTTGCAAAGGGTAAACTAATTCTATCTAAAGAAAATAGGAAACTTTTACATGAATTGTTTTCGATATATAATTGAACGGGCTGGAATCCCTTTTTTAGGACATCCCTGTCCAAAAAACGTTTGCAATCATTGCGATCAAAAGCTCTTGCCACTACTAAAATGCTATCGTTGGCTTTTGTTTCGGTAGAGGATTCGACTGTGGTTTGCGAAATATACAAAGGATTTAATGGAGCTGCGCGGTAGCTGGCGCATCCTGTCAATCCGATACATGCTGTTGTTAATCCCAAATAGAAAAATAGTTTTTTCTTCATAAAAACCTCTTCGATTTTATTTGTGATATTTTCCGCAATGGTTTTAGAATAAATCAATATGAAGAAATAACTTTGCCTATTTAAAAAAATAAAGAGTAAAAATATGAGATATTTTGTTCTAACCCTTCTGCTGGCACTATGCGTTCTGCGTGGAGTTTATTCCCTATCTGCGCAAGATGTAGATAAAATCGCAGAGAGGATTTGGAAGAATGAATGTGCGGGCGCATTAGAGGGATTGACGCATTGGAACAAGGGGGAGAATTTTGCTTCGCTGGGAATTGGTCATTTCATTTGGTATGCAGAGGGGCAAAGAGAGAGATTCGAAGAGACTTTTCCCGCTTTATTGGAATTTCTTCAAAAGCGAGGCGCTGTCTTGCCCGCCTGGCTGAAAACTGTCTCCTCATGTCCTTGGCATTCCCGTGACGCTTTTTATGCGGATGCCCACAGCCCAAAAATGAAAAGCTTGCGCCAGTTTTTATTCGACACCAAAAGCCTGCAAGCACTCTTTATGGTTCATCGGCTCGAAAGCGCGCTTCCCGCATTCCTCTCGATTTGCCCGTCGCAAGAAAAGGAGAAAATCTCCGCACTTTTCCATCGCCTCTCTAAAGATTCGCGAGGGGTATATGCGCTTATCGATTATGTAAACTTCAAGGGAAAAGGTACAGCGTCCGAAGAAACTTATAAAGGAAAGGGGTGGGGGCTCTTGCAGGTTTTGCAGCAGATGCCTTCTTCCTCAAAAGATCCCGTGGCTGATTTTGTCGAGGCAGCAAAAGCGTTGCTGAGGCAAAGAGTACTTAATTCCCCGCCCGAGCGCCACGAAGAGAAGTGGCTAAAAGGCTGGTTTAATCGACTAGATACCTATTATTCGAATCAGTGATCGCTGTGCGTGGCTTTGGCTTGTGCTAGAGCGCGCATGGCTTCGACAAAGGGAGCAAGGCCATCGCCTGACAGCGCAGAGATGGCGTAAAGCGTCTCTTGAGGGTAGGGGTAGCGCTTTTGGAAAGCAGTGCTGTGCACGCTGGCTTCTTCTTCGCAATCGATTTTGTTGAGCACGGTCAGAAAGGGCTTTTTCAGTAGATCGGGGCGGTAGGCTTTGAGTTCGTTTTGCAGGAGGCAAAAATCCTCAAAGGGGTCTCTGCCCTCGATGCCGGAGATGTCGATGAGAAATATCAGCACGGAGGAGCGCTCGATGTGTCTCAAGAAAGAAAGCCCTAGGCCTTTATCAAGGTGGGCGTCCTGGATGATACCGGGGATGTCTGCGATGAAGACGCGTGATAAATCCTCAAACTGGACATAGCTCAAATTGGGATAAAGCGTCGTAAAGGGGTATGCGCCAATTTTTACGGGGACGCGCGCGAGCTGCGAGAGAAGGGTGGACTTGCCCGCGTTGGGCATGCCGATTAATCCGACGTCGGCGATAAGCTTGAGCTCTAATTCAATATCTTTGTATTCGCCTTCTTCGCCCAGGGTATGCTCTATGGGGGCTTGGTTCGTGGGCGATTTAAAGCGGGCATTGCCTTTGCCGCCCTTGCCTCCTCGGCAGATGGTCCATTCTTGATTTTCTTGCGTAAAGTCGAAAATGACTTCCCCTGTGAGGGCGTCCTTGACGAGTGTTCCAGGAGGGATTTTAATAACGAGGTCTTTTCCGTTGCGTCCTTTTTTAAGGGCACCGGCGCCCGATTGGCCGTTTTCGGCGCAAATCAAGCGTCGGTTGCGCAACTCTTCCAGGGAGACGAGGTGGGTGTCCATTTTTAAATGGATTGCCCCGCCCTTGCCTCCATCGCCTCCTGCAGGCCCCCCCTTGGGGATGAACTTCTCGCGGCGCCAGGCGACAACGCCGTTGCCTCCTTTGCCAGCGCGCAGGGTGACCTTAACAGAATCGACGAACATAGAAAAGGCGCCTTAAGCGACAACGGGGAGGACGGAAACGTAGGTACGGTCGCTTTTGCGATAGGATACCATTCCGTCGATAAGCGCAAATAATGTGTCGTCTCTTCCCGTGCCGACGTTCTTAGCTGGACGCCACTTGGTGCCGCGCTGTCTGACGATAATGCTGCCCGCGGTGACAAATTGGCCGCCGGACGCTTTTATCCCTAAGCGCTGCGAATGAGAGTCTCGGCCGTTGCGCGTTGAGCCTTGTCCTTTCTTGTGTGCCATATAAGCGTGTCTCCTTATTCAATAATATCGGTGATTTTAACGCGAGAGTAGCGCTGCCTGTGGCCAACCTTGCGGCGGACGGGTTTACGCCTTTTATACTTAAAGGCAATGACCTTAGGGCCTTTGACTTCCTGAATAAGTTCGCCGTGAACGGCTGATTTGGAGATGTAAGGGCTGCCGATTTTAGCCGCGTCGCCTGTATTTAAAAAGAGCACGTGCTTGAATTCCACTTTTTGACCCGATTGGGACTCAAGAAGCTCTACATCAATGACATCTCCTTTTTCCACTCGGTACTGTTTTCCACCACTTTCAATAATCGCGTACATGTTGACCTCCTGCTATTTAGGATATTCAGGGGAGAAAGCGAAAATCTTAGTGCATTAGGCGATTGGATGTCAATGAGAAACTATAAGAGACTGTCGTTGAAAATTTACAGTCCGCTTTTTGCGCCTTTTCCTCTAAAATTAACTTCTTTTCCTTCGCCTAGTTAATTAACTATGTCATGCGGAAAAGAAGTTAATTTTAGGGGAAAATCCATCAAAATTCGAACTATAAATTTTCAACGACAGTCTCTAAGAGATGTTCTCTGAATTTGGACAGCCTGTTTTTGTTTTAATTATTTTTTTGTCGATGTAAGTATTAATTCTTAAGAATCTAACATGCGCTTAAATAAATCGATTATTTTAGTTTCAATTGATTATAAATATTATTTTTTTTATTATAAGTTTAAAGGGAAAAGCCAAATAAGATTGGCTGCGTGGATCTATGAAGGCGTTTAATAAGCGGGTCAACAAAAAAAAGGCGACTAAGGTGACGCTTAAAACGCATAGAAAGGATTCGCATCTTCATGTGCACGACGAACTGAAAAAAGTTACTGATAATGTAAACGCTGTGCGTCCTGAAGATGTTAAAATTCATCAACATTACTAGCCCCCAAGGAGGAGACTATGAGCAGACACCTAAAAAGAAAAAAATTGAGCCCGCGCCACCACAGACAAACGGGATGGAAAAAATTCTGGAACCGCTACTGCAAATTTTAACTATTGTTAAAGTCAATCCAACCCAACATGCGTTGAACCTGTGAGGGGCTTCACAGGCTCATCGCACTTGCCGCTTTTTTAAAAGCGAAAGTGCATATGCTGCTGCTGCTACGAGTGATATGGTAGCGCCCGGCGGCCAGTTGCATTCGTAAGACACGTATACCCCAAAAAAAGTAAACGCTATGCCCAGCGCTGTCGCAATGAGCATCATTGTCGCAAGCCGGAAAGTGAAAAGGCTTGCGATTGCCGCGGGGATGGCGAGCATGGCGATGACCAAAATCGCCCCGACGACCTGGATCAAGAGCACAACCGAAAGGGCGACGAGGCATAGGAGTAAAAAATAAAGGCACTGTACGCGCAGGCCCTGAAGCAGAGCCTGCTCCTCATCGAAGCAAATCGCCAAAAAGCGCCGATAGCAGAGAGCGACAATTCCCAAAATCAGCAAGTCTAGCCCGATAAGCAGGGCGATATCGCTTTTACTGACCCAGAGGATGTTGCCGAACAGAAAATTCAGCAGCTCTACGTTATATCCGGGCGTCAGCGCTAAAAAGATGACCCCGAGCGACATCCCCGTTGCCCAGATGAGGGCGATGATCGTGTCTTCCCTTTCCTTGTATTTTAAATGGATCCATCCGATGAGAAGCGAGGAGAGCAATCCCGCCGCCAAAGCTCCGTGCAGGGGAAGCAGCCAGTCCAGCTCGAATGTTCTTTTCAAGTAGACGCATAGTCCCATTCCCCCTAGGACAGAATGCGCGATGCTTCCGCTAATGGAAACAATGCGCTTGACCACGACAAAAGAACCGATAATTCCGCTGGCCAAAGAAGCTGCAGCACCAGCCAAAATGGCCAAGAGGAGAAAGGGATTTTGCAGCAAAGCTTCGAAGAAGGTGAACATAATTAAAAGGCAAAGTGATTGCTTGAGGTTAAAGGAGTGTGATAGAGGCCGAGCGCAAAGTGTTCACACAGCTCTTTATTCTCAAATGCCGTAACGCTGCGATAGACGCATATGAAACGCTGGACTTTGTTTAAAATTGTCTGCAAATCATGGGAGACCATGACGATGGTCATGATGCTATTTAAATCGCCGAGGAGCTGATAGATGAGCTGCTGGGCGTGCGGGTCGAGGCTAGCTGTCGGTTCATCAAGCAAGAGCAACTCTGGCTCGTCGGCAATGGCGCGCGCGATGAGGACGCGTTGCGCTTCTCCCCCTGATAGCGAGCCAAAAGCGGAAGAGAGTTTATGACTTAACCCCACGCGCTCTAAAGCAAACGCGGCTTTTTCTTTTACCGCAGGGGGAAAAGTGCCATGCCAGGACAGCTGGGACAAGCACCCGAGCAATACCACTTCTAAAACAGAGATGGGAAAAGCCCTGTCGAAGCGCAAATGCTGTGGGACATATCCTATGCACGTGCGCATTTTTTTCGGCGGCTGGCCAAGGAGCGCTACTTTGCCCCGCGTCGGAGTTAAAAATCCCAATAGCAGCTTGAGTAGTGTCGTTTTTCCTCCGCCGTTGGGGCCAAACAGTCCTACAAATTCTTTCTGTCGAATGATCAGCGAAGCGGACTGCAAGACGGGGGTGCTGTCATAGGCAAAATCGACATTCTCAAGCTCGATGATGGGTTCGTTCATGATTTTGCCATGATCTCGGCAATATACTTTAAATTCTCCAGATAGTTTTCCGCGTAAGGGTCTACCACATAGACAGGCAAATGCAGATGCGTCGCCATCAACTGCGCTCCTTTGTCATTGTATTGAGGTTCCGCGAGGATACTGGCAATGCGCAGCTGCTTTGCCTGGTGTAAAAGATGCGTGATATCCTGGGGCAGCGGCTCTTTGCCTTCGATCTCGATGGAAAGCTGCGTGAGGCGATAATCCTGGCACAGGTAAGCAAATGCGGGATGCGAGACAAGGATGGCGGATTCCTCTTTTGAAGCTAAAAGCGCGGAGATCTCAGCGTCGGCTTTGCGCAAATCTTCGAGAAAAAGGCTCAAAGCAAGGTCGTAGCGTTCTCGGTTTTCGGGCAATAGATGCGCAAGGTGCTGCGCGATGGTTTTTGCCTGCTTTTGCGCAAGCCTGGGGCTTAGCCAAATGTGCAGATCGTATTCTTCTGCGTCGTGCAAGTGGCCGCAATGATGCCCATGGCAAGCGGCCTGCCGTCCCGCAAATGCGGGAAGCAGGGGAATTCCCTCTGTGATGTCGACGATGCACATCTTAGGGCTTTGCTCTTTGAGAACGGCATAAGTTTTTCGATCCGAAGGCAGGCGTATCCACAGCGAGGCTTGCCTAAAGTTCTGCACCTCTTTGGGCGAGGGCTCGTAAATATGGGGATTGGCGCCGGGCGGAGTTAAGGATAGCGCTGTGACCGTATCCCCCGCGATGCGCTCGATAAAATAGAGGTAGGAGGGAATGCTGACTAAGACGATAGGCTTAGCGGCAGGCTGAGAGGGGCGCTTTTGACAGCTCGCCGCTCCGCATAAAAAAAGTAAGCAAAAACAAATTACGCGCATAATTAATCACTAAAGATAGTCTTTTCTTCTCTCAATTTTTGCAAGAAAAAGAATTTTTTAATTGTGTGATAAGCTCCAGGTCGTTAATCTTCTACTCTTTCGGTTGAGGAGGAGTGTCCGAGTGGCCGATGGAGCACGCTTGGAAAGCGTGTATACGGTTAAACGTATCGTGGGTTCGAATCCCACTTCCTCCGTTTCTTAGAGACGTTCTCTAAATTTAGCTAGCCTGCTTTTTGAGTCTTTTTCTTTTAAATTTTTTTTCTTCGCCTATTTGATTTAACTATATCGTGCGAAAAAGAAATTAATTTATGGAAAAAAGGCGCAAAAAGCAAAGCATTTCAATTCAACGACAGACTCTTAAGCTGCAACGCGGCGTCTTTTTTGATATATCCAAAAGGAAATCACGGGCAGGACCATCAGAAAGAAGCTTCCCATGATGATGAGAAAATAATTTATTTTACTTCCCATGACCATGTCCGCTGGAGGCTGAAATCCGACGATAATCGTGATGACGCAGGCAATGAGTCCAAGTGCGCAGGAGGCGGTACGCATCCCTAAGGGAACGCGGTATCCCTGCTGAGGGCGTTTTAATTTGAGCGCGGCCAAAAATAGCAGTATGTACATCAGCATGTACAGCCCTGTACTCAAAGACATTAAAAACCAGTAATACGTATTGACGTTAGGGACGAGTTGCAGGCAGAAGCAAAAAATCGATACCATCCCGGCTTGCAAAATGAGGATTCGAAAGGGCACGCCGTGGCTATTTTTTACGGAAAAGAAAGAGGGGAGAAATCCATATTCAGCCACTTGCAAAAGCCCTTTTGCCGGGGAGAGGAGCCAATTGACCGAGCCTCCCGTGCTGCCGATGGCGATCAAGAGAGCAAAAATGGGAATTAAAAACGGCATATGGGATTCGGTTAAAAAGATGGTAAAGGTCTGCATGATGCCATCGACAAAGTGAATGTCGTTTTTCGGAACGACGACGGCCACGGCCAAAGAGCCCAAAATCAGAGTGCTCAAGAGAATGAGCACGGATAGACCGACAGCCTTGGGAAAGTTCTTTCGAGGGTTGGCGATGTCACTCACGTGGACGCCGGCGAGTTCTATCCCCAGGAAGGAGGCCATAATGGTCACGAGCGCGCCGCTATCATTTAAAAGATCGAAAGAGGGGAGAAGATGGGTTCCCGAAAAAGTGATGGCGCAAGAGCTGGATGAGAAAAACCACCAAGCGCCTAAAGCAATTAAAAAGCACATAGGAAGCAGCGTGCCGATCATTCCGCAAAAAGAATTCATGCGCACGGAGACTTTTAGGCCTCTGACATTTAAAAAGGTGAGGCCCCAAAATGTCGTCAGAGACGCTACCAATAAAAAAATTTTATTGTAAGCCAAAGCGGGGTGGATGGCATACGTTGCCGTTCCCGCAATAAAGACGAGCATAGTCGGGTACCAAACCATCGTATTGATCCATTGCAGCCAGACCGCGAGAAAGCCCATGCGTTCGCCGAAGGCATGGCGCACCCAGTGGAAAACACCGCCCTCCTCGGGGAAGCGCGAAGAAAACTCTGCAGAAATAAAGGCGATAGGGATCAAGAAAACGATAGCGGAAAGCAGGTAATAAAATATTAACGAGCTGCCAAAAAAAGCCGTTGTAGGCAGAGTGCGTATACTATCAATTCCCGCAACAATTAAGAGAACTAGAGGAAATAAGGAAATCTTACTATTCATAAACAGACTAGGATTCTAAACGGTTTAATGTTTTAGCGCTCGTTCTATCATGCGGGCCGCGCGCTCTCCCGAATACACCGCGCCGTCCATTGTCCCGTTATGCGCCGAAGGAGCCGTGTGCTCGCCTGCGAAAAAAATGCGATGGTCTATGCTGCGGAAAACTTTACGAACGCTTTCTTCATAATCGTTAACAAATTCGTTGAAAAAGGCGTATGTTCCCAAACCAAAGTTGCAGTAGCCTCCTTTGGAAAACTCTTCGTTTATCCAGCTGATTCCCACTGGCTGCTCGTACTGTGCAAACATCTGATCCTTTTTACTTATGGCGGTCACGCCTAGAGGAAACTCGATGTCGTGAAAGGCCAAACGAATAGGTGGAATTTCCTCAGCGATGATTTTAGAAAGAACGGAAGAAGAGGAGCTATCAAAAACGCCCCTCTCCCCTCCAGCGTAAAAGGTCAAAAGAGTTTGATTGTAATTGACAAAGCAGGTCCACTCTTGCGTCGTGAGGCATTCTGTGCTCAAAGGGCTGGATAGAGCAATGGGCAAAAGTATTTTCGCACTTGTGCCATATTGCAGCGCATGCACTGCGCGCATCTGGTCTTCTGGAAAGAGTCCCTCCTCGATGTCGACATCGCGCAAAGTGGAGCAGGGGAGGGTGAGCAGCACATAATCCGTAAAAACTGATTCCTTATCAAAGTGCAGCCAGATTTTGCCATCGGCGCTGCGCGTAATTTTTCTTAAAGGGTGATCATAGTGGATTTCCAGGCAGCGCGCCAAGGCGTCGATCAAACGGCTGTTGCCTCCCTCCACAAAGCGCATCTGGCGCTCGGGCTTCTTGCCAAGGGCATACTCGTGTGCAAAGTTATATTGCTTGGTATAAATTGCCCAGAAGGACTCCTCTAAATACTCCGGCGGAAGCAGTTTAGGAGAGCTGCCTTCCCACCCGCTCATGTCAATGGCCATGCATCTGCATAGCAAAACATGGTCTTCAAGAAACAGATCCATGAGCTCTTTTAAATGCTTAACTCGGTGCATTTTTTCCTTTAGCTTGCAAAAGGTCTCCTCGGTGGGCACCGGAGCGTTTTGAAATAATTCGGGATAGGAAAATAGTTTTCCTTGATAAGAAACGAGCCTGGGATTGCGGATGGGCTGCGTTCTCGTCTGCAGCCCCAGCTCTTCGATGAGCGCGAGCATGCTTTCTCCTTTGCCGCCGTCGTTGATGTTTGTGCCTCCCAATTCGGCATAGTTTTGACCGAAGTAGGCCGTTAATACGCGTCCCCCAGGTCTGCTGCGCGCCTCATAGATCTCGCAGCCGTGTCCCATTTTCTGCAGGCGGTACGCCGCGGTAAGCCCCGAAAGGCCGGCTCCGATCACGGTAATTTTGGGTTGACTCTCTACATGATGAGTGGGCGCGGCATGCAATCTAGCAAAACAGACGAACAGCAAAAATAAAAAGCGCATAGGGAATTCCATAATACAAAGTAAAATTCCAAAATGGTAATCCTAAGGCGGAAATTCTACAACGGAAAAACAATTTGTCGGTGGCATTAAAAGAGCATTTATTGGATAGTGCTTAGGCTATGTATTGGATTTTTTGCATTATAATGCTGTTTTACGGGCAGGCTCTCTTTGCCAAGGTGCTTCTCCTGACACATAGCTATAATCGACCGGACTTCATCGCCTTGCAAGAGGCGACCTTCAAGCGCTTTTTACAAGACGAGTATGAATTCGTCGTCTTTAACGATGGGCCGACGCCCAAGCTTGCCCGAAAGATTGAAGAGGAGTGTGCTCAGCTCGGCATACGTTGCGTAAGCATCCCCCAAGAAATCCATCAACAGCCTTACCTGACCAGGCAGCCGTGGGAGGATGTGAACTGCCCTTCGGTGCGGACGGCAAATGCCCTCCAGTATTCTTTTAACACTTTGGGATTCCAGCACGAGGGTTTGGTCGCTGTCGTGGACTCCGACATGTTTTTGATTCGTGAATTTAGCATAGAGGAGTATTTAGGAGATGCCTCCATCGCTGCGGTGGGGCAGTGGCGCGGGTCGATGGGATGTATTCAGTACATCTGGAATGGGATTATGTTTTTTAATATGGAAACCCTTCCCAATAAGCATACGCTGAACTTCAATTGCGGAACGGTTTTGGGCAATCACACGGATACGGGTGGTTTTACTTATTACTATTTTCAGCAAAATCCCGAGGTGCGCGTAAAGTATATGCGCGGGCAGGTCGATCTCACGGATGGGGATTGTATCGCCGATTCCTATACATTGGAGGATAGGGAATATTTAAGCCAGGAAGAGGTGTTGGAGCGCGTTGCTTATAGCCAGCCTTTGGTGCAATTGATAAAGGCTCCTCCGGATGATATTCAGTTTTTTCTAGACTTTGCATTTTTACACTACAGAAGAGCCGGTAACTACAATTCTAAATCCCACAACTACCATCAGGGTAAAACCCAGAATTTCGAGAATTTTATCCACCATATCCTTCAATAATTTTTTTACACACAGGTGCTAGCAAAATTTTTATTTTTAAAGTAAATTGTATAAAAAAATTCTTCCAGTGTATAGAAATGCATCTGAGTAGTTAAAATTTAGTAGGCCTTGATTCCCAATAGCTTTTTTCACAACGGTAGGGGATAGAGGTGGGACTGGTTTTCTAATTATTTTTTTAAGGACTGGCATAGCTATGCGTTGCCCTTTTTGTAACAATGAAGAATCGAAAGTCACCGACTCGCGCAATGCTAATGAGACCAATGCGGTAAGGCGCCGGCGTGAATGTCTGAAATGCCTTCGGCGCTTCACGACATTCGAGACTATTGATCTGACCATTCAAGTGCAAAAGCGCGATGGAAGATACGAGGACTTTCGCCAAGACAAGCTCATTAGGGGATTGGATGCGGCATGCCGTCATACGAGAATTAGCCACGATCAAGTTCTCGCTTTGGCTTACAAAATTACCTCGGATCTCATGGAAGGAGGAGTGCGTGAGATCAAAACGTCAGAGCTTGGCGAGCTTGTTATGAGACACTTACAGGCCTCTGATCCGATTGCGTATATCCGTTTTGCTTGCGTGTACCGCCGATTCAAAGATGTTGATGAATTGATGGATGCCATTGACCTGATCACTCCAAAAGACGGAGTATGCGAAAAAGATGAACTTTCATGTAAAGGATAACTGCTATGACTTTAAAAAAATCGGATATTGAAAAATTTAAAAAGCGCTTAGAAGAGATGCGGGCGCAAATGACTCACTTGCTGCGCGAGACGAAAGAGGATGTCAAGTCTATAGAAGAGACCAAGGGCTACTCGCAGCATCAAGCGGACGAGGGCACGGATGATTTTAACAGGACGATCAGCCTCGAAGTCAGCAGCAAAGAGTTGAGCGTCTTGCGCCAAATCGAGCGCGCCTTGGACAAAATTACTGACGGCACCTATGGAGTTTGCGATCTTACAGGTGAAGAGATTCCGATTGCGCGTCTTGAAGCCATTCCCTATGCGACGATGACCGTCAAAGCGCAAGAGAAGTTTGAAAAAGGATTACTCTAGAAAAAACTTTATGAAGTGGACAAAGGCAATTTTCTTTTTCTTTTTCGCATGCGGTATTTTGCTTGCGGATCAGCTGCTCAAGGTGTACGTGCATTATAGCATTGTCCCTATCCACCTTTCTTCATCCGTGTATCCTTTCGGAGGGATTGGCGTGCTGCGCGAATGGCATGGAATCGATTTTGCCATCACCCATGTGATCAATAGAGGAGCCGCTTGGGGAATATTGGCGTCCTTTCAAGATTATCTTCTTTATGCGCGCATTTTGATAATTGGGGGGTTGCTCTCTTATATTCTTTTTGTTACAACGAGCAGACTACGCAAGTTTTGCTTTGTGCTAATCGCGACCGGAGCCATTGGAAATGTCTTGGATACTTTTATTTATGGACACGTGATCGACATGTTTTATTTTATTTTGTGGGGCTATTCCAATGCTGTTTTCAACTTAGCGGACGCGGCGATTTTTTGCGGTGTCGCGGTGCTATTGTTAGAGGCTTTGTTTAAAAAAATCTCAGTTAAGTCTGTAAAAAAAGATGCGCGAGGATCCGTGTGAATTACACAATGTCAATGGATATTTCTTCTATGTTTCCTTTGCGCTTAAGCTCTCCTAAAGAGGAGGGCATGCTGCAAGTTTCCAAGTGGATCAAGTGCCAGGTTTTGCTGGACGAAGACGAAATGGCAAAACTTCTCGGAGAGCTCGATCCCCTCTATTTTTGCGTGGTCAGCGAACCTGTAGAAAAAGAGGACGGCGTCATTTCAAAAGATGCCTTTTTAGAGCACTATAAGACCTATGTCAACGCCTTAAAACAAGGGTCATTGATCGATGAGTCTTTGCTCAGGCGTTATTTTTCCGCTGCCGCGACATGCACAACTGATGTGGTCTATGGCATTGCCGTAAGTCAAGACAAGTATTTGATTAAGCCTATCAAGCCCATCATCCAATTGCAGGCGCACCACTTTTTTTATTCTAAGTTCGACGGTAAGTTCCATCCCATGGTCCTCAGCACAGAAAGCGTGACATGGGGAGTGCAATTTTCTTATCCGCAGCTCTACCAAGATCCCAAGAGCCATAGGATTGCCAAGGTCGCCGACTCCATAGATTTTCCCAATACATCTCTTTTCGCGCGCATGCTCAAATGGCTGCGCCACAATACGCTCCCTACGCCCTTTTTCGTACACGGCCAGCGCGTGAATGCGCCCATCCGCATCGGAAGGGCATGCCTGAAATGGATCGACCAACACCCGCAACTAAAGGAAAAAGAAATTCGCGTCGTTGCGCCCGCATAAATTTGGGGATAGGTTCATATGCACATTGAAATAGTCTCTATCGGAGACGAGTTGTTAAAGGGCATGGTGATCAATACCAATGCGGCTTTTCTATCGCGAGCGCTGTTTGAAAAGGGATATCGCATCAGCCGCCATACCGTTTTCTCCGACGACCCTCCCACTTTGGATAAGGAGCTGCGCGCCGCCCTTTCGCGCTCCTCTGTAATTATCACTACGGGAGGATTGGGGTCCACCCTCGACGACCATACGCGCAAAATCGCCGCCGTCCTCTTCGGCTCGGATTTTACCTACAATGAAGCAATCGCTCAGGACTTAAAGAAGCGCTATGGAGAGAATTTTGCATCCGTAAAGGATCAGGCGACCATTCCCACAAAAGCGACTCCTCTGTTTAATAAAATTGGGACAGCGCCGGGACTCGTGTTTAGTGCTGACCATAAGATGCTCATCCTCCTTCCCGGCGTTCCCCTAGAAATGCAAGCGCTGTTTACGGAAAAAGTCCTGCCTCTCTTGCAAGAGCGCATGCCGGTGAAAGAGAAAACCCACTTTGCGCAATTGCATTTTTGTTTGCTCGTGGAAAGCAGCATCGATCCCTTATTAAGAGAGCTAAGAGAGCGCTTTCCCGAAGTTCAGGTCGGCATTTATCCCTCTTACGGCTCCGTCAGCGTCTTGCTTCAGTCTGCGCAGGCCGAGCAGCTTCTCGCTTTTAAGCAAGCCTGTGAAAAGCATTTTGCCTTGCACCTGTTTTCCACCGAAAGCGGGAAAATCGAAGAGGCCGTCCAAAGCTGGTTTATCCAGCACAAAAAGCGCCTCGCGCTTGCCGAATCGTGCACAGGAGGCGCGATTGCCCAGCAACTCGTCAGCGTGCCCGGCGCTTCCGATTATTTTTTGGGATCTTTTGTCACTTATAGCGATGCCTTAAAAATGCGCGCGTTAGGA
The DNA here is from genome assembly GCA_036493355.1 of Rhabdochlamydiaceae bacterium. GTDB lineage: Bacteria > Chlamydiota > Chlamydiia > Chlamydiales > Rhabdochlamydiaceae > JABDFI01. Next base: position 12,576 of record DASXPV010000043.1, on the reverse strand, counting down.
GTTTCGCAAAACACCCTCAAAACGCATGGGGCTGTAAGCGCTGCCTGCGTCAAGGAAATGCTGGCGGGAGTGTTTCACAATCCCGAGCCCGACTTTGCCATTGCCGTAACGGGCGTCGCAGGCCCGACGGCCGCATCTTCTTCAATACCCGTAGGGACCGTTTGGGCGGCCATTGGTGAGCGCGGACACGAGCCGGAAGTGGGGGAACTTTGGATTCCCGGATCGCGCCTTAAAATCATCCAAACAGCCGCAAACTGCTTGCTCGGTGCGCTTTGGCGCAAAGCGGCCTGCCAAATTCCCGCTTTTCCCTTTCCCATCTACTCACGTTAAGTAAATTTTTACCACAGAGAGCCAGAGCATACAGAGACGGCTAACTCTGATGTGAAAATATTATTTTAACTCTCTTCAACCTGCTCTATTTTTCTTCTTTGTGTTATAATTGCGACCTAAAAAAAAGGCTACATAATGGCAAAAAGTTACTCCCTTCTCGACAGCGGAAATGGACAAAAATTAGAGTGCTTTGGCAACTACACGTTCGCACGCCCCTGTTCCCAGGCACTGTGGAAACCTTCTTTGCGAAAAGAAGTGTGGGACGCGGCGGATGCCGCTTTTTCCCGAGAAGCCTCTCAAGGCTGGAAAATGCGCCGCGATCTTCCCGAGCAGTGGAACATGGAGTATCGCGGCCTGCTCTTTAAAATTGCCCCAACGGATTTTGGCCATGTCGGCCTCTTTCCCGAACACGCCGTTGTCTGGGATGAGATGAGCGCTCTTTTGCGCATGCAAAAAAAGCGCCTCTGCATTTTGAATCTCTTTGCCTATTCTGGGGGAGCGACGTTGCGCGCGGCGCAGGCGGGGGCTCAAGTCTGCCATCTCGATGCATCTAAAGGCATGGTCGGCTGGGCACGTGAAAACGCGGCTTTAAACCGCCTCGATAAGGCGCCCATCCGCTGGATTGTCGACGACGTGATGAAGTTTCTAAGGCGCGAGGTGAAGCGCGGCGTATTTTACGACGGACTGATTTTGGATCCTCCCACTTTTGGAAGGGGAAATCAAGGAGAGGTCTTTAAAGTGGAAAGAGAGATTCAATCTCTGCTGCAATTATGCCGCGCGGTGTTGAAGGAAAATCCCAATTTTCTCTTTTTTACGAGCCACACACCGGGCATGACGCCTCAGGTGCTGCACCATCTGCTAGCGCAAATGATGCAGGGGGCTCAAGGGAAAATCGAGGCAAAAGAAATGCTGCTCTCCTCCGAGGGCGGATTGCCGATCCCCTCCGGCAGCATGGCAAAATGGATAGGCAATGATTAAAGAGATCGCAAGCCCGCAGAATCCCTCCATTAAACAAGCGATTAAGCTCTCTCAGCGCCACGCGCGCAACGAGACGAATCTTTTTGTGATCGAAGGATACCGCGAGCTCAAACGCGCTGCGGATGCTAGAGTAAGAGTGGAAACCCTTTTTATCTGTCCGCCTCTGTTTTTAGGGACAAATGAGAACGCATTAATTGCCGTTTTAAAAGATGCGGGTTCAGAGATTCTGTGCTGCCAGCGCGCGGCCTTTGAAAAGCTGTCCTATCGCGATCGCCCCGACGGCCTTGTCGGCATTGCGAGGCAAATGCAGACCCCGCTTGCCATTCTCGAGGATAAGCTCAACGCCAAACCAGACCCCTTTCTCATCGTTGCCGAGGCCATTGAAAAGCCAGGAAATTTGGGTACCATTTTGCGATCTGCCGATGCAGCGGGCGTCGACGGGGTCATCGTATGCGATCGCTGCACGGATATCTACAATCCCAACGTGGTGAGAGCGAGCGTGGGGACTTTATTTACTCTTCCCGTTGTTGAGGCCCTAAGTGACGCTGTTATCGCCTATCTCAAGCAGCGCAACATTAAAATCGTCGCGGCAACTCCATCCGCTTCGCAAGAATTTACACGCGCTGATTTAACAGGCCCCATTGCCATTGCCGTAGGCACAGAGCAGCTTGGCCTCTCCGAGCAGTGGATGCGCTCGGCAGATGTGCAGGTGCGCATTCCTATGCACGGCGTGGCAGACTCGCTCAACGTGGCTACGGCGACAACGCTGCTTCTCTACGAGGCCGTGCGTCAAAGGCGCGACAAATGAAAGTACTATACGAAGACAATCACATTCTCGCAGTCGACAAGCCTGCCAATCTCTCCACCCAGCCTTGCGATAGTGATCCGGACAATCTCCTTGATCGCGCAAAAAGCTATATTAAACGCAAGTACAACAAGCCCGGCAATGTCTTTCTCGAACCTATCCACCGCCTCGACAAACCCGTCAGCGGCATCGTTCTCTTGGCGCGCACGAGCAAGGCCCTTTCGCGCTTGCAAGAGCAAATGCGCGAGCAGACGATTCTCAAAGTGTATATCGGACTTCTCGAAGGAGAGCTCGCTAGTGACTCAGGCATCCTGGAACATTTTCTTGTGCATGATGCGCATAAAGCCTCTCTTGCCAGCGCTTCTCACACGGAAGCCAAGCGCGCTCTCTTGAGCTATCGCCTCCTGCAGCTGCAAAATAATAAAAGTTTGGTCGAAATCACCCTGCACACCGGACGCTACCATCAGATCCGTGCGCAGTTTTCCGCCGCAGGCTGTCCTGTCCTTGGAGATCGCAAATACGGCAGCCGCCTGGCGTGGAAAGAGGGCGCAATTGCCCTGCATCACAGCAAAATGGCGTGCACGCACCCCACGTTGGGCAAAGAGTTGACGTTCACATCGTTTTGTCCATTTGCAGCAGAGATTGCAGAATCTGCACGACGTTGAGCGCTGCGCCCTTGAGGAGCTGATCGCCCACCACCCAGAGATTGAGGGTATTGGGAAAAGAGGCGTCTTCGCGGATCCTGCTGTAATAGACCAGATCCTGTCCCATCGCATCGATCGGCATCGCAAAGCGACCCAGCGCGCGGTCTTCGAGAAGGCAAACGCCCGGCGACTGTTCTAAAATAGAATAGCACTCTTGTGCGCTTAAAGGCTCGCAAAAAGTAACGTTGATCGCTTCGGAATGCGCGCGCAGAACGGGGACGCGCACGCATGTCGCGGAAACTTGAATTTCCTCATCCTCGAGGATTTTTCTCGTCTCGTAAAGCAGCTTTAGCTCTTCTTCCACATATCCGCATGTGTTCAAGGCTGAGTTGTGGGTAAAGAGATTAAACGCATAGGAAAACGGCATGACGCTGCGCTCAAAAGAGCGATTAGAAAGAAAGGCGCGCGTCTCTTCTTGCAGCTCTTGCATCGCCGCAAAGCCCGCCCCGCTTGCCGCTTGGTAGGTGGAAACGACAATGCGCTTAATGCGCGCCCTGCGGTGAAGGGGAGCTAGCGCCATGAGCATAATGCTCGTGCTGCAGTTGGGGGAGGCGATCAGGCGATGATGCGGCTGCAGGGCGTGTGCGTTGATTTCAGGGATGATTAAAGGAACGTCATCGCACATGCGAAAGTAAGAGCTCGCATCGATCACAACCGCCCCCGCATCGAGCGCCGCGGGAACCCACTCCCTGGAAATTTTTCCCCCTGCGCAAAATAAAGCATAATCGCACTGCGCAAAGCAGCCTACGTGCAGCGCTTCCAGCGGAAGCTCTTCTCCGCGCACATGCAGCGTTTTTCCAACCGATCGCGGCGAGGCAAAGCAGCGCAGCGCGCTCACTTCTACTGTCTGCTTTTCGATTAGCTGCAGAATTTCTTGCCCGACGGCGCCTGTTGCGCCGACAATCGCAGTTTTCATACTTAGCATTATGAAAAAAACGCGCAGCACATACAAGAAGATTCGCACAAAATTGCAAGCGGCGCTATGATGGCGGGCAAATAGAGCTCTTGCATGCAAGATCTCTTACGTTGAGGTATTCATGCACAGCGAGATCAAAAAGGCAATCGACGATGCACTCTGCGCCATACACAGTTTAAAAGAGCCGCACAGCCTGGCGTTCATGGAAACGCTTAGCCAGTGGATGTGCGAATGTTTTCAAAACGGCAACAAGCTGCTCATCGCGGGAAATGGGGGAAGCCTTTGCGATGCGATGCATTTTGCAGAAGAATTGACCGGCGTCTTCCGCGAGAAGCGATCGGCTCTTCCCGCAATTGCCCTCTCGTGTCCAGGACATTTGACGTGCACGGGAAACGATCTGGGATTTGACGAAGTATTTGCGCGCGGAGTGGAAGCTTTTGGGCGCGCAGGCGATCTTTTTATCGGTCTTACCACCAGCGGCAATTCGGCCAATTTGCTAAAAGCCTTTCCCAAGGCCAAAGAGCGGGGCATGAGGACAGTAGCTTTTTTGGGAAAAACGGGCGGACGGCTGAAAGGAATGAGCGATTTGGAATGGATTGTCTCGGGCTTTCGGTATTCCGATCGCATTCAGGAGGCACACATGACTGCTATTCATATCGTTATCGAAATGCTCGAAAAAAAGCTCTTTCCCAAAGAAAATCATGTATTAAATAATTTAGTTTCATCACAAGTATAGATGAAGACTCAAATCGAAGTATTTGGTAAAATGCATATTATTTATGCCTTTAGCGAATTATTTTTTTAACGTCATTGCGGAGCGCCGCCCTTCGCCCTCTTTTGTCAGAGGGGGATTGCGCGCATTGAGCTATCTCTTTAGAGCTGGCATAGAGCTGCGCGCGCTTGCATATGCGAAAAAAATACTGCCCTCATTCTCGCTGCCAGCTGCCGTGATTAGTGTAGGGAATATCGCCGTGGGTGGAACGGGGAAGACCCCATTTGTGCGCCTGCTGGCGCGGCAGCTGCAAGGGGCGTGCCGCCTCGCCATTTTGTCCCGAGGGTTCCATTCGCAGATGGAGCGCTCCCCCGGCGGCGTTAAAGTGGCCAGCGCGGGCAACCCCTTCTTTTCCCCCGAAGAATGCGGCGATGAGCCCTACTTCTTGGGGCAAGAGACCCTAGCGGATGTTTGGGTGGGACGCGATCGCGTAGCCAGCGGGCATAAAGCCATTCAAGAGGGGGCGCAGTGCCTCATTTTGGACGATGGGATGCAGCATCGCCGCTTGGCAAGGGATTTTGAACTTGTCGTCGTAGATGGAAAAGACCCCTTGGCGCGCGGTAATTTCCTTCCGCGCGGTCTTCTTAGGGATTTGCCTGTGCGGCTGAAGGAAGCGCATCTCATTATCGCCAATCACGTTGAGGACGACGCTCATCTAGAAACCGTGCGGGAGACGCTTAAAAATTACACACGGGCTCCGCTGCTCGGCGTGCGCGCAGAGGCCGTTCAGGCCGAGTCGATCAAAGGCAAACGCGCAGGGGTCTATTGCGGCATTGGACGGCCCGAGCGTTTCGTTGAGATGCTGCGCGCTCTAGGTGTGAAAATCGTCGATGCGCTGTTTCTCATGGACCACTCTGCTGTAGAGCAAGGGCAGCTGCAGCGCTTTGCGCAGAGCTGCAAGGAAAAAGGGGCGGATTGCTTGCTCTGTACCGCTAAAGATTGGGTAAAATGGCCCTCGCCGCCGACGACTCCTCTGCCCGTTCATCCGGTGAACATGGAGTTAAAGATCTGCGCGGGAAAAGAGCATTGGGATGCGTTGCTTCAGAGCATCTTGACATGTATAGCTAAAAAAAGGGACACGCAATGAGCGAAGATGTGAAAATTACTTTGCCAAAACTTGGAGAGAGCATTCTCAGCGCCACCGTTGTGCGCTGGTTTAAGCAGATAGGAGAGTATATCGAACTCGACGAGCCGCTGCTCGAGGTTTCCACAGATAAAGTGAATAGCGAAATTCCCTCGCCTGCTGCGGGAGTTTTAAAGCAGATCCATGCGGCAGTCGATCAAGAACTCAAAGTCGGCGAGCTGCTTGCGATCGTTTCCTCCGGAATGAATGCGCTTTCTGCCTCTTTGAAAGAAGAGGTGCCTCGCTCTTTCGCCCAAGAATCGCAAGAGGCGGAGTCCACAGAAATGAAAGACTTTTTCTCCCCGGCGCTTTTGCGCTTGGCGCGCGAGAAGGGCATCGGATTGGACGAGCTCGAACGCATTCCCGGCACCGGCACCGGCGGCCGCATCACCAAGCGCGATTTAGAGCTCTACAGCCAGCGCCGCTTTGCACAGCCCTCATCGTGCCCGGCAACTGCCGCGCGCAAGGCCGTACTGCCTCCTTTGACAAATCCTATTCCCGGCACAGAGGTGGAACGTTTAAAGATGACGGGCATGCGCAAAGCGATCGCAGACAACATGACGCGCTCTTTTTACGAGGCGCCTCACGCCACCCTTGTGACAGAGGTCGACGTCACCTCTGCCTTGCGATTTATCCAGCAGGAAAAAGAGACATTTCTCGCCAAACACGATTGCAAACTAACTATCACCAGCTTTGTGGCAAGGGCACTTGTCAAAGCGCTGCAAGAATATCCCCTGATCAATTCTTCTCTGGAAGGGGATACGATTCTCGTGAAGCGATTTGTCAATCTCGGCATTGCCGTCAGCGTCGATCAAGGGCTCATGGTCCCTGTCATCAAAAACACGCAGCGCTTGGGGCTGGTAGAGATCGCCAAGGCCATAGGCGAGATGTCTCAAAAAGCTAAATCCTCGCGGCTTACACACGATCAAGTGACAGAAGGAACGATTACCATGACCAATTTCGGCATGTCGGGTGTGCTGATCGGCGTGCCGATCATCCGCTATCCCGAAGTAGCCATTGTAGGCGTGGGCGCGATCCACAAGAAAGTCGTTCCCTTAGAACAAGATCTCTTGGGCGTGCGCTCGATGATGCACATCTCCTTAACCTTCGATCATCGCGTTCTCGACGGCATGTACGGTTGCGGCTTTCTCGGCGCCCTCAAAAAGCACCTCGAGGGAGAGGTAGAAGTTTAACCTTCAGGCGCGGAAAACGCGGGCTTGCCTTCAAACAGATAGAGATTTTCCAGTGCGATGATGTCATATCCCTTGCTGTGGACCTGCTCGAGCGTCTTTAGAATTTCTGGACAGGTGATGGGGGATTTGTCCTTGTGCATAAAGCGCATGCGCCATTGATCGACGCAAAAGGTTTCAGGATGTCCGCCGGGCCACAGGCGCGCCCCGCGGTTGCTGATCATCTGCAAATCCAAAGGGCCCCAGTTGTGGGATGGGGCGAGTTTGACAAAGCTCTCACTTGTATCTTGCGAGTAGACAAATACATCCACTCCCACTAGCTCGCGTTGGACTTTCTCGTGCATGTGGCGCTGGATTAAAGCGTTAAATTTGCCTTTGCCTTTATACGAGACTTCCGAAAGCGTATGGGGCTTTTCCCCTAAAAATTTAATCACTGCCTCGGCGAATTCTTTTGTCCCCACTTTTTGCTTGCTCGTCTTTTCTTTAAAAATATCGTACGTGTGGATGCCCTCTTCCAGCGTGCGCAGCCAGGCGTTGTGAATACGCTCGGCGAGCTCTGTTTGACCCAAATAGACGAGCATCGCGATGCTTGCCAAAAGCAGCCCCGAGGGATTGGCTAGATTTTGCCCCGCGCGGCGCGGCGCCGAGCCGTGAATCGCTTCAAACATCGCCCCATGTTCGCCGATGTTGGCCGATCCCGCAAGGCCGACAGATCCCGAGATTTGCGCAGCGACATCAGAGAGTATGTCTCCGTAGAGGTTGGGCATGACGATCACGTCGAAGATCTCCGGCGTGTCCGCCAATTTGGCAGCCCCGATGTCGACAATCCAGCTCTCCTTTTCCAAATCGGGATACTCTTTGCTGATCTCATCGAAAACCTGATGGAAGAGCCCATCGCTGATTTTCATGATGTTGTCTTTAATAAAACAGCTCACTTTCTTTCGCTGATGATGGCGCGCGTATTCGAAAGCATAGCGGATAATCTTTTCCGAGCCCGGCCGCGAAATCAATTTGAGCGATTTGCATACCTCAGGGGATTGGCGGTATTCGATGCCCGCGTAAAGATCCTCCTCATTTTCGCGCACGATCACGACATCCATGCCCGGATGCTTTGTGGCGACAAAGGGAGAGTAGGCGACGCAAGGGCGTACGTTGGCGTAGAGGCCCATAGTTGTGCGCACCGTGACGTTTAAACTTTTAAATCCGCCTCCCTGTGGGGTGGTAATCGGCGCTTTTAAAAAAGCTTTTGTCTGCCGAATCGTCTCCCAGGAAGAGGGTTCTATTCCTGTCGGAATGCCTTTGAGAAAAATTTTTTCACCAATTTCAATCACATGCGGGTCCAAAGGAGCGCCCGCCTCGTCGAGGATGCGCAGCGTCGCTGTCATGATCTCTGGTCCTATCCCGTCTCCGTAGGCGACCGTTATGGGAATTTCGGCATGGGCCATCTCTTAGAGTCCTGAGTTAATTTTTTTTTTCATTTAAGCAGACTCAATGCGAAGAGCGCAAGAGGAAAAATATAGACACGCTCCAGGCCATCCCGTATACTGTCCAAAAAATAGATTGAGAAATGCAACAGCTATTATCAGAGCTTTTAGAAAAGCAGCACGAGCAGATCGAGTATTACTTCCAGCACTTCGATAAAGGCGAGATGGAAAAGCTCGTCGACGCCTGTTTGCGCACGGAAGGACTGATTATATTTACGGGAGTGGGCAAAAGCGGTATCATCGCGGAGAAAATTGCGATGACCCTCGTGTCCACGGGAACCAAAGCGCTTTATTTGCCCCCTACGAATTTCCTGCATGGCGATATCGGCATCCTTTCGGAAAAGGATCTCCTTGTTTTTCTCAGCCGCAGCGGCGAGACCGAGGAGCTGTTCCATCTGATTCCCTTTGCACGCAAACGCAATGCTCGCCTTGCCGCTTTAGTCTCCAATAGAGCATCCCGCTTGGCCAAGATTTGCGACATTAGTGTCTGCGTTCCTGTGGAAAAGGAGCTCTGCCCCTTTGATCTAGCCCCCACGACATCGACAGCGGCCCAGCTGTTATGCGGAGATCTCCTCGCCGTCGCGCTTATGCGCGCAAAAGAGTTCAATCTCGCTGCCTACGTCCTCAACCACCCTTCAGGGACTATCGGCAAAAAAATGACCCTTAAAGTAGAAGACCTCATGTCAAAAGAAATGCCGCTGGCCAAGCCCGAAGAGTATCTGATCGACGTACTGAACGAGTTCTCTAATAAAAGGCGCGGCGCGCTGCTCATTACCGATGAGAAATGTCAACTGCTCGGCATCTTCACCGACGGCGACTTGCGGCGCTCGCTGCAAATCCATGGATCGACTGTGCTAAACAAGCCTCTAAAAGAGCTCATGAGCCCCATGCCCATTACCATCGCCAAAGACGCGTTAGCCTGGGATGCGCTTAAACTCATGCAAAAAGATCCCAAGAAATTCGTCATGATACTCCCCGTCGTTGAGAACGGCATCGCCGTTGGCATCCTTCGCATGCACGACATCGTCCAAGCCGGATTAGGATAATTGCGCAAAAGTGCAGTTATACCATTCGCAAAAATTTATGCTGCCTTCTTGTTAAATATGACTTTATTCTTTACGAATGATATTATTTTTCATAATTGGTATAAAACCTGAGTTTTGGTGTTCCCTTATAGAGCCTTGCCACATCTTTCGAGCACTTTTTGATTTTTTGCCAAATCCCTAGGTGCTTTCAGCTATAGAACTTGGCAAAAAAAAATCAAAAATCATCTCGAAACTTGCAGCAATTCTCTATACAATAAATCCAAAACTCAGGTTAAAAAGAAAAAAAGAGAACGGCGATGTTTGGCGATTGGTTTTTGTTGATTGCGGTGTTTTGCATAGGATACATCGCTATAATTTTTGAGCATTATATTAAGATCAATAAGAGCGCAGTCGCGCTCTTTATCGGCGTTGCGTGCTGGACCGTGTACATTTACAGCAGCACGGCGCCGGTGAGCCAGGATGTCGCAGCCCTTGGACACCACGTCGGGGAAATATCGCAAATCATCTTTTTCTTGATGGGAGCCATGACACTCGTGGAACTCATCGATGCCCATCAAGGCTTTAAGATCATCACCGATCGCATCAAACCAACTTCTGAAAAAAAGATGCTGTGGCTGATTTCCGCTCTCACCTTCTTTCTCTCAGCCGTTCTTGACAATTTAACAACTACGATTTTGATGGCCTCGCTTTTGCGTAAGTTGGTCCCTCAGCGGCATGAGCGTTTTTTACTCTGTTGCATGGTTGTCATTGCTGCCAATGCAGGAGGCGCCTGGACGCCCATCGGAGACGTGACGACTACCATGCTCTGGATTAATCACCGCTTATCGACCTTAAGCGTGATGGAAGCGCTATTCATCCCTTCTTTGGTTTCCGTGATGGTTCCGCTTCTCTGGTATTCTTTTAGAGCCAAGGGGCGCTTTACCTCCCATTCACATGATCTTAAGAAAGTTCCCCACGAGCCGGGGGCGCAAGCTGTATTTTTCCTAGGGATAGGCGGATTAATCTGCGTGCCCATTTTCAAGTCCTTAACGGGACTTCCCCCTTTTATGGGAGTTATTCTAGCGCTTGGCGTGCTATGGCTTTTCACCGATATCATCCATTACAAATACGAAGAGCGCGTCCATTTGCGCATCCCTCACATTTTAACGCGCGTCGACACCTCGGGCATTCTCTTTTTTCTCGGCATTCTTCTCTGTGTAAATTCGCTACAGACAGCGGGCATTTTACAAGTCATTGCCGATTGGTTGACCACAACAGTCAGCAACCATGCCATGATCGCCACTCTCTTTGGCTTCTTTTCCGCCGTGATTGACAACGTGCCTTTAGTCGCGGCTGTGATCGGCATGTATTCCTTGGAGGCCTATCCCATGGACGCTCCCTTTTGGCATATGATCGCCTACGCCGCGGGAACTGGCGGCAGCATGCTGATCATAGGCTCTGCCGCGGGCGTTGCCCTGATGGGAATCGAAAAAATCGATTTCATCGCCTATTTGCGCAGAATTACCGTGCCCGCAGCTGTAGGCTTTCTTGCGGGAATGGGTGCTTACTTGCTATTGAGAAGTCTTCTTTTTTAAGAAGGTTTTAATTTATACCATTCGCAAAACATAAAGTCGATGTTTTCTGTTTACATTCTCTCTATTTATTTTTTTTAGAGTTGCGCTATAACTAAAAAAAAAGTGAAAAATAGAAGTTTGGTATGTTTGGAGACTGGTTTTTACTGATTGCGGTGTTTTGCATCGGATACATCGCTATCATTTTTGAGCATTACATTAAAGTTAATAAGAGCGCAGTTGGGCTCTTCATCGGCGTTGCGTGTTGGACAGTGTATATTTACAGCAGCACGGCACCAGTGAGCCAGGATGTCGCAGCGCTGGGACACCATGTTGGGGAGATATCGCAAATCATCTTCTTCCTGATGGGGGCGATGACTCTTGTGGAACTCATCGATGCCCACCAAGGCTTCAAGGTCATCACGGATCGTATCAAGCCCACTTCGGAAAAAAAGATGCTGTGGCTGATCTCGTTCCTTGCCTTCTTTCTCTCGGCCATACTCGATAATTTAACGACCACCATTTTGCTAGCCTCGCTTTTGCGCAAGCTTATTCCCCATCGACAGGAACGCTTTTTGCTCTGCTGTATGGTCGTCGTCGCAGCCAACGCGGGCGGCGCCTGGTCACCCATTGGAGATGTGACGACCACTATGCTCTGGATTAATCACCGCTTATCGACAGTGAGCGTTATGGAAGAGCTGATTGTTCCCTCGCTAGTTTGCATGCTTGTCCCTCTCCTCTGGTACTCCTTTAGAGCAAAGGGGCGCTTTACTTCGCATCCACATGATCTTAAGAAAGTGCCTCCTGAACCAGGAGCTCAAGCTGTGCTCTACTTGGGGATGGGCGGATTAATCTGCGTGCCCATTTTCAAGTCTTTAACAGGCCTTCCCCCTTTTATGGGCGTTATTCTAGCGCTTGGCGTGCTATGGCTTTTCACCGATATCATCCATCACAAATATGAAGAGCGCGGCCATTTGCGCATTCCTCACATTTTAACCCGTGTCGATACCTCCGGCATTCTCTTTTTCCTCGGTATTCTTCTCTGCGTAGACTCTCTACAGACAGCGGGCGTTTTACAAGTCATCGCCGATTGGTTGACCACAACTGTGAGCAACCATGCCATGATCGCTACACTCTTTGGTTTCTTTTCTGCTGTGATCGACAATGTGCCTTTAGTCGCAGCTGTGATCGGCATGTATCCCTTGGAGGCCTATCCCAAGGACGCCCCCTTTTGGCACATGATCGCCTATGCCGCGGGAACCGGCGGCAGTATGCTGATCGTAGGCTCTGCCGCGGGCGTTGCCCTGATGGGAATCGAAAAAATCGATTTCATCGCCTACTTGCGCAGGATTACCCTGCCTGCCGCCGTGGGTTTTCTTGCGGGGATGGGCGCCTACCTTCTTTTGAGAAGCCTTCATTTTTAGACATATTTTTTTTTAAATACAATTTTTCTCCTCTAAAAACACATTTTTTTCAAAACCATTTGCGGAAAAATACGTGTTTTTTGTATGTTCTCTATTCCTTTTAATGAAAAACATAAAAGGAAAAGAATCAACGAGATTGATTCAAGTTGTTTAACAGCAAAAAAAGAAGTGACGTGCAAGCAAGTGAAAGAAGCTTGTGCGGAAAAATGCAAAAACATTTTTCCCTAAATTTTTTATAATTTTAAGAATCAAGT